>JAQCCA010000250.1 GCA_027621155.1 Pseudomonadota bacterium
TTTTCACCGTCTGTAAATTAAGCGCTTTACTTGGCGCACTCATGCAGAATCTCCTGCGTGTAGAGTACGGTGAAGTTTCCAAAGCCCTGAGTAATATTTTAAATTGCAATTGACTGATTGTATTGAATAATTTATCATTTGCGCCTTTTTTTAGGCTAGTTGCTATTCATGGGTGCAATCAAAGATTCAATGAAAATTGTTGAAATGTCAGAGCATGAGATTGATACGCTCAAGGCAGTCATTGATGAATTGGACTTATCTGATGAAAATAAGGCTGCGATTACTTATGGCTTGAATCTAATAGTCTCGCTACCGAAGCTAATCTTAGAGCAGCGGATATCACTTCATAGGCTGCAGTTAATGCTATTTGGCAAAGCAGCACCGGCTAAAAATTCAGCAAATACTAATGATAAGAATACTGGTAACAATAAAGGCTTAGAAGATAACCAGGTATCTTCAGGTAATGATAAGTCAGCTAATGATGCAGATTTAGCGCCCATAGCGGCCAAAGATACAGATGATGAACCACCAAAGTCAGGACGCAATGGTCGTAAGCCACACACTGATTATGATGCCATTGACCACTTCATTGGGCATGAGGGTTTAAAGTCAGGTGATTTATGTCCAGAAAAATGCGGTGGTAGAGTTTATGACTTTGAGCCCCAAGTCATCATTCGTATTAATGGCCAAATGGATGCTTGTGCCAATCGTTATACGATTGATACCAAACGCTGCAATCTGTGTGGTGAACTATTCAGGCCAGAATTACCAGAGCATATTGGTGATGAAAAATATGATGTCAAATTCAAGGCTCAATTAGCCGTTCAAAAATATTTCATGGGTACACCGTCCTACAGGCAAGAACTTTTTCAATCCTGCATTAACATCCCGGTGGCTCATACGACCCAATGGTACTTAAACGAAGAGGTTGCAGGCTGCGCTATACCAATCTTCAATTTTCTATGTAAGTTAGCAGCCAACAACAAGCTGCTTCACATCGATGATACCCACTTAAAAATTATTGATGAAATCATTGATAACAGAAAAAGGCCAGATAAAGAGCGCCGAGGCATGTTTACCACAGGAATTTTGGCTAAGTTTAAAACACATAAGATTATCCTATATTTTAATGGCACGGACCATGCTGGAGAAAATCTAGATAACTTATTAAAACATCGAAAGGTTAAAGAGCCACTCGTTATTATGAGTGATGCCCTAAGTCGTAATATTCCGTCCTTTAAGAATATTATTAGTTGCTTTTGTTTAAGTCATGGTTACAGGAAGTTTGACGAGCTGAAATCATTTTATACCGTGCCATGCGAGAAGGTCGTTAGCATGATATCTCAAGTTTACAAAGTCGATGCTCAAACCATTGATATGACTGACCGTGAACGATTGAAGCATCATCAAAAGCACAGTAAGCCAATTATGGATAAGCTTTATGAGTATTTACATTATTTACTCGATGACAAACTGGTTGAGCCAAATGACGACTTAGGCAAGGCTATCAACTATATGCTCAAACACAAGCACGAGTTGACTCAATTCCTAAGAGTTGAAGGGGTACCATTAGACAATAACGCCCTAGAGCAATGCTTGAAAATACCCATTAGACACCGCAAAAACTCAATGTTCTACAAGACAAACTATGGTGCATCCATTGGTGGAATACTCACCAGCGTTATTTATACCTGCATCTTGTCTGGCATCAACCCAGTTGAGTACCTGACAATGTTGCAAGTGAATAGAGACCAAATTATTAAAGAGCCAAATGCTTATCTACCCTGGACTTACCAGGACACTTTATCTGAACCATTGGCTGCCTGATTAACAGACTTCCAATCCTCGGGGATTGCTGCTTTTTCTGGATTTCCTTGTGCCAGTAAAATCATCAGCTCACTGGCTCGAATCGGTGCGGTTTTATCAATTGATGTTGGCCACCAAGCAAGCTTTCCTTTACTAAATCGCTTCTGACATAGCCAAAAACCGCTCGCATCATATACCAGTAACTTTACAGATGTGCGAGCTCGGTTAGTAAAGGCAAAGACTGTTCCGCTAAAGGGGTTCAAATCCAAATGGTTTAAGCACAGACCTTTAAGACCGCATATGCCTTTGCGGAAATCCACAGGCTCAACTGCTAATAGCAATCTGTGTTGCGGGGTTAACTGTAACATTAGCTACCCAAAAAGCTTGGAATTACAGTCGTTAGGACCGCTACTGGTAATGCATTGATTTTTAGCACTCCGCCGCAAGCTCGTTTGAACTCAATATCACATGTTTGTTCTTGGCTGTTATCCTCAATTGGCTTATGAACTTCAATTTCGCTGGTTGTATAGGATACGGCTTCAACGAAGCTAACGGATTGTTCTATGGCATTCTGCTTTAGTTGCGAGTAGCTTAAACCCAGTGAGCGACTGACCATAGAAATCGGATATTCATCCATCAAGGGCTTAACCATCTCCCATAAATAAATGGGGATTTTGCTCATCTTCGGTCGGCTCTCTCGCCATTCTTGGAATGCTTGCCTAACTAAGTCTAGTTTTTCTGGGGTTGTCGAACTCATTTGATACCTCACTTGTTGCTTATTGAGGCATCGATCATAGCGCGGAGGACTGTATACAGTTACGCAGGTTTGCAGAAACTATACGAAGAAATAGATAAATTTAAGGATTTTTAAAACTAACTGTCATTCCATATTAGAATCCAGAATTATTTTATGAGGCTCTTGCTTTCATCTTTTCCAACGACGTCACCCGTTTTTCCAACGACGTCACCCTCCGCGAAAGCGGAGGGTCCAGGAAACCAACCTTTAGATGCACTATTATGAATAAGAAGGAGAGCCTCAGCTTTCGCCTGTCTCTTGGTCACAAGTCCTATTGAGGCTTTAAATACAATTGTATCTAAAAGTCTAACAGAGTCTTAATGGGTTGCTTAAATACATTAAATCCTGGATACTCAAAGCTTAAATTTAAACCTAATCTCTGGAGTTCTTTTTTGAAAGAAAATATAAAAATTGTTGATCCATCAAATAATAGCTATGGATTTAAAGCTGCTTATATTGGATGTGTCGTGTTGACCCAGGATAGTAAAATTTTGCTTCAACAAAGGCCTG
>JAQCCA010000251.1 GCA_027621155.1 Pseudomonadota bacterium
GCACCCAAAAACAAGGTCATAAGAGCCGCATTAAGCCCCGTATAATGACTCATTTTTTGTTGCGTTGTAATAAGCGCTTTATTTTGCATATTAATCATCTCTGCATGCTTATCTTCTGCGGCAAAGACCTTTAGCTCTGCTAAATATTGCACATGCTCAGTAATCGATGTTTTTAAATCTGCAGACTCTTCTGCTAGCGTTTTTGCGGTATGGGCAGATAATTTGCGACCGACAACAGGAATACAAAACCCTGCAACAAAAGCAAATCCCATGGTCATTAACGCTAAAGGAATACTTAAAAAGCTAAAAAATACACCAATCAGCAAAATCGACAAAAACAGCACACAACTTGGTGAAATAATCCGAATATATAGGTTATCCAAACTATTAACATCAGTGACTAAGCGATTGAGTAAGTCACCACTTTTATATTGTGCTAAATGTGTTGGCGCCAAGGGCACAAGCTTGTTATAAACCCATACTCGAATATCAGTTAATAACTTAAACGTTGCCTCATGTGTGACAACACGCTCACCATAACGCGTTAAAATACGCATCAATGAAAAAGCACGCACGCCAGCTGATGGGTAAAAATAATTAAATTGACTGGCAATTGCGTAACTTGAAATAGCCACAAACCCTGTTGATGAGATAAACCAACCAGATAAAGACAATAAACCAATGCTGGCTAAAATCGCTAAAAATGCGAGAAAGGTGCCAATAAACATCCATTTTGCTTGATGTTTAAAAATACTTAAAAAAGGAATTAATGCGCGCATGCAACTTCTCCCTCTAAGACTTGGTGACGATATAGTGCATAAAAGTAACTTGATTGATCTTGCAACAATTCCTCTAAGCGCCCTTGTTGTACAATTCGTCCTTCATCCATCACGATAATATGATCCATCTCGCTCAAGAACTGTAAGCGATGCGTAAGCATAATCACCGTTTTATTTTGCCAATTGTTTAACAAGCTGTGCATGATAAGACGCTCATTTTCTTTATCCAAACTTGCCGTTGGCTCATCCAATAAGAGTAACTCACAAGGCTTAAGATAGGCGCGCGCTAATGCCAAACGCTGTGCCTGCCCTCCGGATAAGCCTATACTTTGCTCACCGATTTCAGTTGCTAATTTATCGGGGAATGCACTCACTTCTTGATCTAAGTGTGCCAACTTTAACGCATGCCATAATGCATCATCTTGAGCATTGGCATCCGCAAGTTGTAAATTATAGCGAATGCTGCCTTTAAATAGACCTGCATTTTGTCCAAGCCAACTGATTCTACTAAGCCAAAGCTTTTCATCAATGCGATTAAGTGGCAAATCATGATTAATCGTAATGTCTTCATCTTTTGCATGCATAAATTGCATAAGCAAATTTAAAATAGTCGTTTTACCAGCACCACTGGCGCCAACAATCGCAATTTTCTGTTTATGTTTGACCTCAAAGCAAATATTATTCAGTGCATTTTTAGATTTATTGGCATAACAAAAACTTAAATGATTAAATTGAATTGAATCAATCATTGGTAAGTCTCGTATCAAACGCTTTTCACCTTTTTCACATTTTTCACTTTTTTTACCTTGCTCATCATTCTCGCCTTGTACATCTTCATGTTTTGATAAGGCAAATATTTTTTGTAACTCAAGGGCTGCCCCCATTGCTTCGGTTTTTGCATGATAATGCGTGCTTAACTCACGAAGAGGCAAGAAAAACTCAGGTGCCAATAACAAAATAAATAATCCACCTTGCAAGGTCATATTTTCAAAAGACCACCAAACAGTATCAACATTAGCGCTATTGATAAAGCCCATACCCAGATAAATCGCAACCAGTGCAATTGATGCTGCTGAAAACACTTCAAGTACCGCTGATGATAAAAACGCAATACGCAATACTTTCATGGTTTTAACACGATAATCATCAGAGTATTCAAAGATTTTTTGCGCATGGCTTTGGGCACGATTAAACAGTCGTAAAGTCGCTAAGCCATGCAGTGTGTCTAAAAAGGCACTACTCATTCGCGCCAAGGTTTGAAAATGTTTTTGGTTTTCACTTTCAGCACCCCAACCAACTAGCATCATAAAAAGTGGAATTAAAGGTGCGCATACCAGTAAAATAATGCCACAAACAATACTTTGTGGAAAAACAAAGATTAAAATCGCCAGTGGCATAAGACCTGCTAAGGTCATTTGTGGCAAGAAATACATTAAAAAATTATTTAAGCCTTCCACTTGCTCCATTGCCGCACTGATCAAGTCGCCACTACTTAGCTCGCCTGATTTCACAGGACCTAATTGATTAATATGCGCAATAACATCCTGTCTTAATTGCTCTTTCACTTTAGCTGCAGCCCTAAAGCTCACAACTTCCTTAAGCCACGACAGACCTGCTCGCATGAACACAATAGCAATAATCGCCACAAAGTAGCTAATAAGTTCAATGTTTGAGAGTTTTTCAATATAAGCGGCATAACAAATATGTGCCAACAGATAAAGTTGTCCTATGAGTAACAAGCCACTTAAAAAACTCACTAGGATGGTGAGTTGTACCCATTTTTTAGCAGGATGAGCACGCGACTTTAACCAGATCCGCGCTGACTTACGTTCTGAAGCTGTATTTGCTTGCATAAAGGTGAAATAAATCGATCTGAAACAATGGCGGCATTATATACCGCACCACGCTGACATGTAAGTGAATATAGGCAATTTGAGAGTTTATTGTAGGATAAATCAATCTGAAAATGGTGCAGAGGAATGATGTAAGACAATCTTTAACTGACCGTTAGGCATTTTGACATAAGCGAAGGTATATTCAACGGTGGTTACTTTGCCTTTAGTGTCGGTAAAGTCATATGTACCCATTGCAATTGCCATATCACCATGGAAATACATCTCATCATTATGGAAAACCACTTTAGTCCATGGTTGAAGAGCAAAGCCCTTATCTTCTTTGAATTTTTTTGTTGCCACCGACAAAATAAGAAAGTGCTGATTCCTTCGTTGGTCTAAATGGAATTTCCTTGGCTTTAGTTGGTTTAAACATCACCACACCTTTTTCATAATTATACGCATAGAGTGTATTAAT
>JAQCCA010000252.1 GCA_027621155.1 Pseudomonadota bacterium
TAATGCAACGAATACGGCGCGTAAGTAATTATAGTCTGGGTTCTCATGTCTAAAATGCTTTGCGATTTGAAGTGCTTTTTTTCTGGGACTTGTTCTTTTATCCATGTCAAGCCGCCTGTAATAAAGGGTGATTAATTGGTAAGCGCTTATTTAAATCGAGTAAAAACACACCATAAGGATTGATATGTTCACTTAAGAGCGGCGTGATGGCACGTTTATCTTCGAGTGTCATTTTGTCAAGCCATCCAGACTCAATAAGTACTTGCTGCAACATCAAGGTATTAATGAGCGTCATGCTTAGTTGAAGTAAATGCAAACATAGTGTTGATAGCTCTAACTCAATAGGATTATTACTTTTTAATGCGCCATGATTTCCATAAAAAATAAAATCATTCACACCATTCCAGCGTTCAACGGTATTTAAACCCTCATGAATTTCTCTTCTTAGTGCTTCAGAACTTAAATAGCGACAGAGAAAAATGCTTTTTACTGCTTTACCAAGCTCAGCAAGTGCTTTATATGTCGGATGTTGTAAGTTATTTCTAGTGAATCGTTTCATAATGTTTTCAGCATTAGCTGTGCCCAACTTAAGTGCAACAGTATATTTCACGATTTGCTCATATTGAGCTTCTATTAACTCCCAATTAATTGATCTTGAAAGTATATCTGTCAAATGACTGTATTTACTAGCATCTTGTGGAGCGGTGTAATAGAGTTTTTGAGTATGAATATTGTTTAAACGTGGCAATAAGTTAAAGTTCAGCATATATGAAAAAGCAAATCCCACCTCGCTTTGCCCATGAGTGTCAACATAGCTTTTATCAACGTCTTTATCTGTTGAATGTCTTAGTATTCCTTCAATCATTGAAGATACTTCTGAAGATACGCAACTCTTTAACTGTGAATAAATACAGACAGAATTGCGATCCACGTGCCAGTAAACCATAACACCTTTACTATGATAACGAGGATGCCAGTAACTCATTAGATTTTGATCCGATGCTTTGAAATGCTTGGAGTCTGAAGCAACTGATGTCGTGCAATGTTGCCATATCTCTGGCATTTGTACTTTTAAAAGATAGTTAACCATTTTGCGAATGGCTTCTTTAAAATTGTCAGGATCGAAATACCTTAGTTTAATATGTTGTAAATCTTGGTAAGTTACATCATTATTTCCGGCACTCATGCTTTTTAAGCCGGTGTTAGTACCATAAGCAAGTATTGCAAGTAGTAAACGTTTTTAATTGTTTCCTTATCTAACCCTTCCTTACTTCCACTAGGCACAAAATCCTTGATGAAATCGACAAACACGTCTGCTTCTTTCAAAACATCAAGCAAACTAGTTGATGGCCATCGTTTAAATACTTCCTGCTTAATTGCTTCTAGTTGTGGTGGTTCAGGTTGCTCTTTTAATGGTGTTAATTTGATATGTCCTTTTGGTCGTTTCAAAATACTAACGAGTTTGTTTTTAGGTAGATTGAGGTTAAATTCATTGAGATGTTTTGTGAGTGATTTCTTTAGTTTTGTGACAAACTGTTTAGCGTCTATGGGCTTATCCAGAATTTCGTGATATGCCTCTTTTTCTTCTTCAAAGTCTTGAGGCAAATCCTTTTCAGGATCTCGATACAAATATGCCCCTTCAACCCATATTTCTTTAACTCTTAATTTATTCCTCAAGTTATGAAGGACACATAACTCATAATCAATGCGCTTAATACAATCACCTTGTGATGTTTCTTCAATAACACATTTTTCGTGTGATCGCTTAACTGCACCATTAATTGGAATATTTTCTTCAGCAGGATAATAGGTGCTGTTATCACTTAAATGTTGTTTAATAACTGACAATGCTTCGATAACAGGTTGGTAGCTTTTATTGTTAGACCGAAAGGTAAGCAACTTTATAACGGGTGCTAGCATTTGGCGATAGTGTCTAGCATATGATGCTCTTACTTTATCGTAAACCAGACTATTATAAGTGATGGTGTTATTTTTATTTTTGCTTTTAATTGCTAGCAACTTCTCTTTTGAAATGACTGGATATATTGCGTTTTCAATAACTTTTTTCTCTTGAGAAACGATAGTATCAATAAGCAACTCAAGTATTCCTTTGCGATTACAATTGTCTTTAATTTCAAGAACTGTAGATAACTCATTCTGAAGCTTATTTTCACCACTAACAAATACTTTGTGTGTGAGTTTAATTAGCATTTCAACTAAATTGTCTATTAACTCTCTTTGGCGAATAAAGCAAAATATACTTAATAGCGCATATCGCGTTACTTCAGGTATTTCTTTTATAGCGCTGGGATACTTGGTTGAAATATTTCGATAGTGCTTCTTTAGTTGACCTTCTGTTACTTCGTCCAAACAATCGGGCAACGTTAACATTGTTAAAAAGCTTAATTTATCGGCTTCTATTTTTATGCTTTTAACTGACATGCCTTGAGGCCATCTTTTAATATAATTTAAACGAGACATACTACTATCCTTAGCAAGCATTAACCCATCTAAATAGGCTTTAGTTTCAAAATCTAAAGCACCAGATATTAGCTCAAAAACATTTTGGTTATGTTGATGAAGAGCGCTTTTAATAATTTTGTTTAAGGCATTATCACTTGTCTTTTCAATTTTATTTTCTTTCAAGTACGCGTAAACTTTTTCTTTCAGTGCATCTAATTTAAATAATTTTTGAGTCTGAATAAGCTCGTTAATATATGCCTTAATAAGATTCTCGTGTTCTGATGATATAGTACAGGTGTTTAAATAATCTCGAATTTCTTTTCTATAGTTGGTCAACGACTTTTGTGTTGGGACATTAATTTTTGTTGATACCCCCAGTTTTTCAGCTAATGTAGTAACTAGTGAGCGTGAAAAACTTGGCTGTTCAGTGAAAAAAGCGTTACGTTCCTCATAGTATTTGAAATATAGGGCATAAAATAACTTATATTTTGCAATTTTATCATTGATTAAAGCAAGAACTTCGTCATTAAGATGAGAGTTTAATTTAATCATCACACCCCTCCTCTAGTAATAGACGCTTAATATGGGTTTCTC
>JAQCCA010000021.1 GCA_027621155.1 Pseudomonadota bacterium
AATATCTGCGTTGAAGTTTTTTATAGCTACTTCCTTAAGCCGTCAATTTTAAGTCCTCAACAAATCAACGACAACTACGACACAGTCATCGACTTTATCAATGAAGTCTACACATGCTATGAAACTACTACCTTTAAAGAAACCATTAACTTCCTCAAACGCAACAAAGACAAAATACTCGCATTCACCCATTACCTACAACATAAATTCATTGAAGCACACCCACCATTTAAAGCCCAAGGTGTGTCTTTCAATGACTTCTGGCAAACGATATCAGCGCTGCAATATAACCGCAAAAACAAGCAACGTATCATTATTATGCGCGACCTTGAGCAAAAGTATGGCGCTGACCTTCTTAATGCCATGTGCCTTGCCACAAGGGAGGTATTAAGTAAGCTTAAATTGACCACCCAAATTACCGAGGGCTTTCATGCCAATATTGCCAAATACTGCAAGCACCAAAAGGAATTGTCACAAACGAAATTCGATGCCTACAACTTCCATCTTAACCACGTCAAAATGCACAACCCTAAGTGCAAATCTCGAAAAGGCAAATCGCGCTTTGAGGTCTGCACTGACATTAAACATGATCACTGGCTCGATATTGTCATGGGGCATAAAATGAACGTCTTTAGATGTTACATCGATGCCGATTATAAAAAACAGGACGTACTAAAACAGCGATTTGCGGCTTAAATACTCAGCTACCTAATACTTAAAAAAGTTATCGCTATATAAATTTAAAAATTGCTGCAAAACGCAAGGCTAACCCCTGCCTGAGATTTGATTCGTAAAGCTCCTGGTCTAGACAATTGGGAGTATTTTAGAGTGACCTTCTGAATTCAAAAATATTTTTTCTAATGCCCTAGCACCATTCCCATTCAGATGATTAGTATCCACATAGACAGGCCAATCATCATATATAAATTGATCCTGCTTGAATTGCTCATATCCAGCACTTAAATCAACCCAATGAAAATTAGGCTCCTTTGAAATCAGGTTATGTACCACCGCATTACCATCTTCTCCATGCGAAATAACATTTGCCCCTAACCGAATACCTAAATAATCAAACAGTGGTGACTTTTGCATAGAACGATCAATTACTGGCTCATCATAGAAAAAATAAATGGGTGTATTTACCGCAATTTGGCGTAGTACATCCAGTTTAAAGGTAGGAAGCCCATCATTCTCCTTGGTAAACACATTAAAATTGCCAGAAAAAAGATTAAAAGCGTCTGCAACAAAAATTGCTTTGTAGTATTGATGATTATTGCGAATAAATTGCAGCATCATATTACAGTTTCTAATTCTCTCTGGCGTCATGACTACCGGTGGGGCTCTATGTGCCATACCCCACTCACTTAGTTGACATGCTCCAACTGCAATTACGGTTGCGCGAAACCCTTCTTTTTTACCCATATCATCAATGAATCTTCCTAGCGCTGCTGCATGTGAATCTCCAACTAATAATACCGTCGGTTTCACATGCTTTTCACCTAATGCACACTGTTTATCAATAATTGCACGTGCCATATCGGGGAAGTTTTGATCGAAACATGGGGCAGTCCAGCTATCCGTCAAGCGCATATTTTGACCATTAACAGTAACATTTGTATAACTTTTACCGATAAGCGGAGGGATTCCTAACGCTTCAACGCCTGTTAGTGAGAATAGCAGGCACAATGCCAGCACATTTGTCATAATAAAGACAGGGAACACAGTAAATGCTCCAGCTGAAGATCGCTGAAATGGTTGTTCAACAAGGTAATAGGTTAGGATTGACAACAAGAAAATCAGCGCAAATAAAGGAATAAAAAGCCGTGTGGGTATAATATCCCCTTCCATAAAACGCGTGACTGAAAAAACAAGCCAATGCCACAAGTAGAGCGAATACGAAATGTATCCAACAAATAGCAAACTTCTTCTTGTTAACAACCAATTTACCCACGTCCGCTTAGCAACATCTGTTGTCCCGCAATAAATCAGCAGTGATGCACCAATACAGGGGAGTAACGCCCGCCAGCCAGGATAATACTTTTCACCCATAAAACAGCATGAAATCAGTAAAAACCCAACGCCCACATACATTCCCAAGCGAGAAACCCACTGCGCATCACGCATAGTTGGCAAAAGTGCAATCAGAGCTCCACAAGCCATTTCACCGAAACGTGGAATGGACAAAAAATAAAGATCTGCCTGATTATCGGGATTCATACTCCATTTTATTCCCAATATCAAACATATACCGACAATTAACCCACTTAATATCAGTGGATAGAATTTCATGACACGTATAAGCTTTCCATGCACCACCAACACCAATGGCAATAGTAAGATAGGCCAAAACAAATAGAATTGCTCCTCTATCGACAATGACCAGTAATGCAGGAAAAAATTGGTCTTACCGTCAGCAGTGAAATAATTACTCGTATGCATATTAAAAATAAATGCCAACACATATTTTGCATCTGGTAATAACAATCCATTTAGCTGGCTCGCTAAAAACACAGCCACTAGAAAAACCAAAATTGACGCTGGGAAAATTCGTTTTATTCGACGAACATAAAAATTGGCAAGCGAGAACCGATGATCGACCATTGCAGAAGCAATGTGACTTGTAATCAGATAAGCGGATATAACAAAAAAAATATCTACACCGACAAAGCCCCCAGGCAACCAGTTTGCGTTGAAGTGAAAGAGCATCACGGATAAAATAGCGATTGCTCTTAATCCATCAATATCAGCTCGACGAGCTTGTGATATCACGCTGAGACTCCCCTTAGCATAAGACGACTAGCTAAAGTCAAAATAGCAGCTGGTAATTCAACAGCATGATGAACAATTATATCCGCTCCAGAATCGCCTGGAGTCACGTCTCCATAGCCATAAGTGACAAAAACGCTTGGAATCCCTGTATTTTTTGCGGCGTTCATATCTGACATCGCATCACCAATAAAAATTGCATTCCTTGATGTCACATCAAACCCTGCTTCCTTCATGGTTCCCAATACATGGCGATAATCTGGTTTCTTTATCCCAACAAGGAAATCACCACCGCATACAGCTAGAAAATGATGTTTAATTTGCAAGTGCTCCAGAATAGTCTCTACAAGTCCAGTGTTCTTATTTGAGCAAATAGCCATTTTAAATCCTTGCTCAGCTAGCATATCTAGTGTCGATTTAACCTCAGGATAAAGCACAACCTCATTCAACATTCCTTGTTCATAATATGCGACGAATGCGTTATAAAGCTCCTGTTTCTTTTGATTCGACATCGCCATATAATCAGAACCAAAACCAGCCCCTAAGAGTCCATCAGCACCTTTGCTAATTAAATGTTGTACTGAACTAGCCTCAACGGGAGTTTCCAGGTGGTCAATAAGCACTTTATTTAATGCAGCTATCAAATCGTGAGACGTGTCAGCTAAAGTTCCATCAAGATCAAAAATAAGAAGTGGTTTCATGCTGTGGTTTCCTATCGTAATTAATAAATTTGAGTATTTGGGAAAAGATGGGACTTGCTTTATTTGCATCCGCTTTCGCTGCAATAATACCATCAGGTCGCATAAGCACTACTTCTTCAGCTTTCAGTCCAAGACAGTTGCACGCCTGCTGCCAATCATCAGGATGTTGAAGCTGCACCAGCTTAATGTGTCTATTCCATTGCAACCAATGAGCTTTATCGGGTAAATTACCACCATAGATAAGATAAAAATAACAGCCATCGATAAGATCATAACTACACAATTTTTCCCCCTGATATATGAATTCAAAATAAGGTACCAATTGCCCCACAGGAGAGTCATTAGTTTCAATGAATAGACCTTCCTCATATCTTTGAGCTAATCCCGAAAAGTGTAGTGGGAGCGTCTTTAGGCGCTGTCGGTTACTCATGCTCGGCATCCACTCACGCACGGAGGACATATCACGATTAACTCGTGTAATAAGCGCTGTCATTTCATCCGTACTGGCAATTAAACATTGGGTCAAAGTGCGGCGTTCCAATTCGTATGAATCTAAAATTGCTTCACCAAAACGTTTTTTCAAAACACCTGCTAAACGCCAAGCAAGTGCCAATGCGTCCTGGAAACCTGTGTTCATCCCTAATCCGCCAATAGAGCTAAAAAGATGGCAGGCATCACCAGCCAGTAAAACACGCCCCTGTCTGTAGCGTTCAGCTAAGCGATTGTAGTAAGTTGTATTCGATTCCCAGACGACATCATGGATCGTAAGGTCTTGCGGACCATATTGTTCGACCAAGGTTTGATAGCCTTGTAATTTATTACTTAATACGCTCTCTTTTTCATTCTTAGATGTTCGAATGATTATCCTGTGCCTGCCATCTGGCAGGGGAATTATAATTAAAAATGCGTCCTCACTCACAAAATAGTGAACACAATCAACATCACCAGTCCAGCTAATGATCGCGTCAATCATAATAAATCCTGTGCCATGGTTCATGCCATCAAACGAAAAGCCCAGTTGCTGACGAACAATGCTTTTACCACCGTCACAACCAACAACGTACTGCGAAATCAGTCGCTCCTCTTTACTGTTTTCAGCATGGCGCACACAAAGCTCAACAGCATTAGAGTTAATTTGATTCAAACTAACTATTTCAGCACCACGTTGCAACCTCCCTCCTAAAGCTAAAAAATGCTCCTCCAATAGAGATTCCGTTATTGGTTGAGCTAAGCAAAGAATATGATCATATTTAGAAGGCAGTCTTCTATAGTTCACGCACATGAGCCGTTGCCTTTGCCAATACAAATTAAGCTCATACACCCTTTTCCCAACAGCATCAAATTGATCGTGTATTCCTAGCGCATATAAATTAGCAAGTGAATAAGCATTCATTGATGACGCTTTAGATTGAGTTGATCGAGTCGTGCGTTTCTCTAATATACTCACATCCACACCTAATTTTTTAAGCCAGCAACCAAGAAGCAAACCGACGGGCCCTGCGCCTACAATCACCACCTCTTCTTTAAAATTACTCATCACTACAGCCTATAGTTCTCGCAATTTCTGAAATGCCTCAGCTGCAAACGGAGCATCAAAATCAACAATCTGTATTTCAACAAGGTTTTCGCTAACAAATGAATCCTCCACCAAAATCTGCATTAATTCATTTTTATCCATTGATTTGCTAACGATAACGCCGCCAATTTTACCTCGTCGCGGTCCTGCCATAATAAAATCGCCACTCTTGATATATTCCTCAACCCACGCACTGTGCTGCGCTCGATGTGGATCCACTTGTGTGCTAGGCACAACATAACTACTGATAATTAAAAACATAACAATCTCCTACTTTTTTACGTTAATGAAATATTTCTCACTCTAAATACTCGCTCAAATTACCTCGACGGGTAAGATTAGCTGAGCCTCTTTTAATGAAGTGATGGCTGTAGCCACGGATAACCCAATACCAAACCCACACATCATTACTTTGTTTAAACGTTCAGCAGGAATCTCTTGCAGGCGAGCCATTACCAATGGAATTGAGGCAGGCCCTGTATTCCCTGTTTCAACTAAATCGATTACACACTGCTCTGTGGTAAAGCCCATAAGCTTTCTCAAATATCTAAGCATTAGCGCATTAGCCTGATGCAAGAGCGCAACTCCAACTTCCTCTTGAGAAACTTCACACTGTTCAAGTAGTTGATTGACAAGAGGAGGCACTCGCGAAAGTGCAAATTTCATAACCTCGCCACCATCCATATGCAAATGACCTACTGTCGCCGACCGGTCGGAAAGCAAACTGTACGTAAGTGGCGTGTGAAGATACTTGCCACCAGAACCATCTGTCTCAAACAAAAAGTCTATTCTGTTTGAACCAGCACCTACTAAAACCGCACCCACCGCATCGCCAAACACGGTCTGTATATGCCTATCTCCTGGCTTAATCAGTTTGGTCGTGACATCCCCTGTGCACAGTAGGACATTTTTACACCCTGAATGCACAAGCATGCTAGCTTGTAGTAGCCCATAGACAAAACCGGGACAGCCGTAGTTAAGATCAAAGGTCAAACAACTGGGTGACAAGCCCAAACGAGCATGTACTTCAAAGGACACTCCTGGCATGAAGCGATCTGGTGTTTGCGTAATGATAACAATAGCATCAATATCACTCACCAATACGCCTGCTTTATCAAGCAAATGGCGTGCAGCTGCTACACACAGATCTCCTGTACTAAGAGCTTTAGCAACACGCACTGAGGTAACTCCTGTACTTGCACTAATTCGCTGCACCTCGGTCTCCCCATAAATCGGAGCAAGATCTGCTATCTCTAGGCGAGTTTTAGGTAAAGCTGCCGTTACCGCACGCAATTGTACTCCGGGAAAAGATAAACTCATGATGCAACAACTGACTCAAGTAAGTTCCACAAATCCCCTACGGTTTGAATGCTTTCGATCTCTCGTAACTCTATTTCACAATTAAATTCACCTATTAAAAACGCAATGAGCGAAACACATACAATAGAGTCCCATCCAACCTCATCAAGTTGTAATTTATCTGTTATTGAGGCTATAGGCATATCTAAGAGCCTCGCCAATTCCTCACGTATTAGTTCTCTACTCATGCCATTTTCTCCTTTTCTTGATTGAATATAGATTGCAAAGCAAGCCCCCCTAGTTTTTTGGATCTTTCTGTGTGTAGTGTTGTATCGGTGAACGTAATTTTCCGCGGTATATGAGATGAAGGCAGTTTCTGATGGCAAAACTCATAAAGACGGCGGCGAAATGAAGTTAGCTCTTCATCTGTTTTTAGTCTAAATACTGCGCCAACTACTTTTCCCATGATTGGATTATCCAACGCTGTCACCGCTACCTCGAGTACTCCAGGTATATCTCGCAGCACATTTTCTATTGCGCTGGGATAGACTTTTTCTCCACCCACGTTGATAAGTTCTGATTGCCTACCCACTACACGATAGTTATCCCCTTCTTTCTGCGCCATATCACCAGTCTTCAAATAACCATCTAGGGTAAATGGAGAAGGCGCGTTGAGATAGCCAAGCATACTTGTATTTACCTTCACTTCTAGCAAACCATTCACAATACGAACATCACATTTTGTCTTATCAAACCTTAGCCATGTTGATGAAGAAGCAACCGATTTCACAGGCAAAACCCCTGTTTCAGTTAAACCATATGCTTGTGAAAAACTCACCCATGGCAACTGCTGTATTAGTATTGCTAGGAGAGTCTCTGGCATGGGTTCAGTGCCGTAACTGACCACCTGAAGGCTGCTCAAATTGTAGCGTGTTAATACACCACTCATTACAGACAAATTCAGAAATGTCGGCGACACAGTAATGCTCTCCACGCGATGCTTCTCTATCGCCTGAGCCACCGCCTCAGGTAAACGAGATGGGGGAACAATCAATTTTCCTACGTTGAATAAAATATAAAATAACGTATTAAGTCCACCAATATGATCAAACAAAAGAAATGAAATAGAAGTCAAACATCGCTTTCTTGCTACATGCTTACCCAGCATCGCAGAAGCAGAGTGTATGCTTGCTTTTGACTGTCCCGTTGACCCAGAGGAAAAAATCACGAAGCCAAACTCTAAGCTTCTGTTCATTTTACTCAATATTGGATTGGAAGTTTTAATATCAGTATGAGAAATAGCTATCTGATTGCCTTCTAATGTTCTGATTACTCGCGTTGCCTGAGCAAGATGCACACGCTCATTAACAAGCACATCATCATTTGCACAGCACAACGCTACCACATTACCTAAACGCCACAGAGCAAGTAAACAAGCAATAGCCGACGATGTATAATCCCCAATCAGTAACACAGTTTTTCCTTCACAACCATGCTCTTTTAAAAGCAACTCAGCCTCTTGCACCCTAGATAACAGCTGTCCATATGTTATCTCTTCTTTAGAGGATACCAACGCTGTTTTTTCTTTTACTACTGAAAATCGATTAAGCAACTCATGAAGCATATTCATACGCCCCCCAGGTAAATATTCTGCCCCGTGACAAACGTGCTTTCTTTTCGTAGGAAAAAATCAATGACATTTGCAACATCCTCAAAAGTACCAAATCTTTTGATGGCTTGCCTTGCCAAAAGAGCATCCATTTTATCTTTTGGCACAGAGCGAATCAGATCAGTCTCAATAGGTGTGGGACCAACTGCATTCACTGTAATACCAAGTGGAGCGAGTTCTTTTGCTGCAATGGCTGTCATTGAGTAGATAGCCGCCTTTGAAGCAGCATACATCGACTCACCCTCCAAATTGAGTGGTGTAGCAACCGTTGTAAAATTAACAATTCGCCCAAACTGTTTAGGCGCCATAAGCTTAGCGGCTTCACGACAGAATAAGAAAGATCCGATCAGATTTGTCTGAAATATTTGATGCGCAGTACTAACTGGTGTAAGCAAAAAGTGATTCATGCTTGCAATACCCGCATTATTTATCAAATGATCGAGTCGTCCATAAGTTTTACGAACAAAGGTCATAATTTCACAAACTGCATTCTCATCCGCCACATCAGCACAGAAATGTGTATAACCAGGCAATGCCCAATCCGCTGGAGAGCGACTACAACCCACCACTTGATGCCCTTGTTTCAGATAATATTCAGCAAGATATTTGCCAATACCTTTACGGGTGCCTGTAATCAAGGTTACTGGAAAATTACGCATATTGTTTCTCCTGCACTAACGAATCAATGAACTCCACTAAGGACCCAATGGTCGCAAAAGGACTACGATGCGCAGACATTGCTTTTTCACTAACAATTGTAATGGAAACACCAAGCTGACCCTCGATCATTTCTTCGACAGTTACAACAAGCGTCACCAATGCCAATGAATCCAAAATACCTCCCATCCCAAACAGTGGGGTTTCATCTTCCAGAGGTGTATCAAATGGTATAGCTAATAAGGGTGCTTGCTCACGAATAGCGGTTTGAGTGATTTGAAAAATGGTTTGATTCATTGAAATACCTCGTCGTTTTGTAATATAAATCCACGCTTTATGATCTCTCCCATATGGCTGAGCTGATCCTGTGTTAAACCTGAAAACTTCCAGGTTGCATTTCTCGGTGACGTATTCTTAAGCTCAATCGTACTTGAAAATATAAGTTCATTACTCTTTATTGTGATCATACGAATATTATCTATCACCGCTTTGTTATAAGTGGTAACACATCCATTGCGAGAAACGCTCATACACTCCACCAAATGTTCGCTGTTTTTCGAGTCAATTAATGTGCATTGCATTCTATTTGCACGGATAGGCGTGTACCAGTGATCACCTTTCTCATAAATGAACAAACTTCGTAAGCGTTTAAATTGATCCAGCTTAATAATATCAACCTCTGAGTCAATGATTGCGACCAGTTTTCCTCGTTGAAAAAAAGAAACTCGATAGGTATTCTTTTTCGGTCGTACGTCCCGGTAGGGGTCCCAATTCTCCTTCATTTCATCAACAATTAGCTCAACCGGATACATCAGCTCAACGTAACCGTAAAAAGCAGAATTTAAATTTCCAAGGCTAATTGTAACCTCCCCACGCACATGCTGTGTTGTTGCATAAATATGCGCATATATGGCTTGACGCTGCGCCTCAATTAACATGATCCCTGGCACATGCTCATGACATTTACGATAGAAAAAATAATGATCTGCCTGATTGATCATTCTGTAGGAGCTAGAGCGGAACAGTCCTGGCACCAAATGTTTTGCCTCACCTGTATTAATTTGAAAATGCTCAAGTTTTTTAAGTAAAGGTGCATGTGATTCCAAAAATTCATCTTCTACAATTTGATAAGGTAGCGCACGACAGCGCTGCCACGTTGAATCTTCGGGAATAGACCTGCCGAATAAGCTGGATAACCCTTGGTTACCACTCGGTAAGATCAAACACAATAAATCATTTTCTCTATCATGGGGCAGGTATAATTCCAGTAAAAAATCAAGTCCTGCTTGCTCCCAGCGTTGTAATGTCTTCTCATCTATGCACAATGGCAGGGCAAAACGTGGATGCTCCAATAACACATCATCTTCTGAATCTTTGTGAAGTAATTTTGGTGTAATCACTAAATTCTGCATACATGCCTCCCAAATTAGAATTATACTTCTGCTGCTTTTTTACTCGTGTCGATTTCAAGACACTCACCGATTCTTGTTCGATAAAGTAAAGCAAAAATCAATAAGGTTGAAATTGAAGTCAGGACTATCAGCACATCTACTAACTGATGAAATGCGTAGTTATAGGTGGCAACAAGCTCATGCTGTGACACAGTTGGTAACAACTGACTAGCTCGCCCCATCGCTCCTGCTGCCACTTGCGCTGTCGCAGCTGCAATCTGAGTTGAATCTACTCCACTGGCAACCCCAGCCAAATTATGTGACATAAAAAGCGCCAACAGCGATCCAACAATTGCGATAGCAGTACTGTCAAATGACACCCTCAGCGCACCAAAAATACCAATGGCAACACCTGCCTTCTCTTTTGGCACTACAGAAATAGCGAGATTATCCATCAACCCCCACGGCACAGCGACACCAAATCCAATGATAAATAACACCAACTTCATGCCCAAGTCATGCACACTCATAGGAAGGCTGTTTAGCATTACTAACCCAATAATAGAAATCAACATACCTCCGCCAGAGAGTACACCAACAGATATCCATCTGGTTAGAGTCGCGGCGAGAAATGGGACAAATAATAGGGAGCCAGAAAAACAAACCATTAAAATACCGGCGTCAAGCGCGCTCATATGCTCAATCCCGATAAAGCGCAATGGAAGAATAACCAACAACACCGCATAACAATAGGCAGCAGCAAGTGGCAGTAGTTGCGCGCCGACAAAAGCAGGATAGGCAAACAAAGACAAATCGAGCATTGGGTTGGCTATGCGTCTTTCTACCCAGATAAACAGACGTAAAATCAACGCCGCTGCCAGCAATAACGCAATTACCACAGGGCTTGACCAGCCGCGAACAGGCGCTTCTATCACCGCGTAAGTAAATAATGCTAACATCGCCGTAAATAAAGTGGCGCCTATTTTATCCAAACCTTTGGCATTGGGATCTTTGCTATCGTGCATACAAAGAAGGCAAATAAGCAGCGAAATCATGCTTAATGCTGTGCTGCCAAAGAAAACAGCATGCCAGCTAAAATACGTAATAAGCACCGCTGCTATCGTTGGACCAAAAGCCAATCCCGCACCAAAAGTGATGCCAATCATACTAAATATCTTTGTTCGCGCATGACCTTCAAACTCTTGTGCAAGAATCGACATGCCACCGGCATACGCACAAGCCGCTGCAATACCTTGTGGGATACGCAGTAAATCAAGTACTAACACACTTGGAGAAAAAGGCATGAGCAATGAGGTAATCGTGGCAATCAACAACCCCACTCCAAATATTTTTTTACGCCCATATTGATCAGCAAGCACCCCTGCCACCATCAACGTACTGCCACAGCTTAGGAAAAAAGCGTTTGTTATCCATGACAATGCAACCGCACTACCGGGTAAACTTATTGCGATATACGGTTGTGCCGTTGGTCCCGCCGTGAAGTTCAACGGCACGCTAAAGCAGGCAAGAATAATGGCGAATAATATCAGCATTTTTTTTGTCTGCTCTTTTCCATTTATTATTTGGGCTTTCATACATTCCTCTTGTTTATGTTTTATCTTCAGCTAATGCGAATTTTTCTTAGCATTATTGAAGCTTGAAATCTATATAATCTTAATTACCCCTACAAGTTACAGAGGTCTAATTAAAGTTGTGTTATCTTAGAATAGGGAGGGGTATAAACATATAGTAATTATTATCAAATCTTATAGTTAAAATTAACTATAAGATGATACGCTGATAGAATTTTGGCATTACGCTGTAAAAAGCGCAAATAACTTACCCTATCTGTTTGATCAGATTAACTCTGTTGAGCAACTCAAGAATATTTGAGCATTCGTACTTACTGAAGAGAGTCTGCTTATGATTATTAACGGTACTTATACTGAGATTCATCTTCATTGCAATCTGCTTAGAAGTTAGACCTTGCACGATAAATGATAAAAGTTTCTTTTGTTGAAGAGTAAGCTGACTCATATTACATGTATCTGCTTCTATTTTAGATTTACAGTTGCGGGCAACAGAATCAATGGCATGAAGCAGTTTCATCTGTGAAATTGGCTTAATTAAATAGTCATTAACGCCTTTTTTTAATAACCTAACAGCAATTTCAGCAGTGTTATTCCCTGTAACCACAATCACGCTTACCTTATCTAGATTTGAAAGGAGCTCAAAAACATCATCTCCAGTCTCAAACTCCAAATGGTAATCAAGTAATACAATATTTTGCTTATCACACTGGAGGTTTCGTAATAGCGAGATACTATCCAAATAGCAATCAACATTACAGTAGTGTCTAACCAAGAGTTCTTTGATGGTCTTACTATAGTTGGGATCATCATCGAGGATATTTATTATAATTTCTGATTTCATGCTTAAATTTGCATCTTTTAGTATGATATATTTGAACCTTACTGAATTTTAGAAAATATAAAAACATGTTTAAAGCAAAATTTGAAAATGAATATAGTAATATTTACGAACAACTCAAAAATGAGCACTATATTGTCATTGAACAACATGATATTGATATAGATTTAATTGACAAAACCATATCTGATTGGCGAGCTTTTTTTGCTGATGATAAAAAATTCATATATGCTCGCACTGACAAAATGGATGAAGGCTATATAACATTCAATGTAGAGCATTGCAATAAAGATCAAGCTGCTGACTATAAAGAATTATATCAAACACACTATAGTCTAAATTTCCCTGATATATTAGACTCTGGCAACACTTCTAGGTTATTCACGCAAATGGTTACCCTATGCCAAGAAATATGTACCGCAATTAAGCCACATCTTCCAAGTGACATTAAAAGCAATATGACAGTTGATTTCGACACTGTCATCTCCGATAGCAAAAATCATCTCATACGAATCATTAAATATCCTCAAATTAACGAAATCTTAAACGTAGAACGTGCTGCAGCACATACAGATATTTGTCTTTTAACCAGTGTGTTTGGGGCGCAGATTAATGGTCTTGAGATTCAGACTAAAGCTGGGCAATGGGTTTGTCCGCCAGTTAAAGAAACGGATATCATCTTTTTTACCTCAGAAATGCTGGCGTTATTAACTCATGGTGATATCAAAGCTGCCTCACATCGCGTGGTCACATTACCTCACGCTAAAGAAAATACACGATGGTCAATTCCTATTGGTTACCACCCGTTGCGTCAAATAAAATTAAATTCAAACATAACAGCTGTAGAGTATTTGAAACATCGGTTAAATGAGATGGGGTACAATGGCGATGAATTAAACTTCTTTAATTTTTGATTAATCATGCAATTTTTCGCATATCCCCTAACAGCCATACAGTTTGCCTCCGACTTCGTCTGCTTTATTTTTTGCGCACTTTCTGCGTATAAGTTCAGAGAATATTTCTTCCAATTTGTATTTTTAAGTATCAGTTTCCTCTATATTAGTTTTGGCGACTTATATTACAGCGTGGTTTTCAGAATGATGCAGGGGAACATCGATCATAGCGTAAATGCAATTGTCACCACCTCCATTATAGGATTACAGCTAGCACAAATGGTATTTTGGTTTGCTGTGCTCAAAAAGCATAGGGTAAAATTATGCTCCTATCTCAATTTACCTTATGCTATATTTTGTGTAGTGCTGACATGCGTGATAGTTTACTTTTTTATTGTTGGCAGAACCCATGATACTCCGGTTATTTTAAATCAAACTATGAACATTGCTCTGGATGTTTTGGTGTGGTTTCTTGCTATTCTATGTTTTGTTAAAGCAACTTCAAGATCGTTAATATTGATATCCATCGGTTCTTTGCTTATATTTTCCGCGGATATTTCAATCCGATGTTTATTCATGGTTAATCCACTTCTGGTACAAAATGATTATTGGATACATATAGTGCGCGTTATTGGAATTGGGCTAATGGCTTACGGTATAATCTATTTCTACCTCAAGGACAAGCTATTTAGGTTCAATCAAGCACACTCACTTGAGGAAATAATTTGCGTCATAGTCATATCTTCTGCACTTGTTTCTTTTATTATAGGATCATTTTTTTTAACTTATTTCGCAACAGCCCAGATCTTCAAAAGTGTTATCGTATCTTTATGGGATTTACCTGTTGCCCTAGTTTTCGCCATCATTACTGCCGTAGGAATATCTAAATTTTCTATCAACTACATAGTTAGCAAACCTTTAAATAGCTTTATTGACATGATCAACAAAAGAGAGACCTACACAATTCCAACCAGCATCTATGAATGGAGATTTATTAGTAACTTTGTCCGTAAAACGGTAAAAAACACCCAAGCCTTGCTTGATAAAGAAATTATACTAAAAGCTCAATTGGCGCATGATATCCGCTCTCCACTCACCACACTACTAAAATTGAGATCCATGCCTTTGAGCATTTCCGACAATGACAGAATGAGTATTGTTAGCGCCCTTGACCAAGTGTACAATTTGACTAATTCAATGATGTCAGTGAATAACCACCATAAACATGCAACTACGCTCCATCTTAATTCACTAGTCGAGAAAGTCATCGCAGAAAGAAAACTCGCTACTAATTTTAAAAATATTTATTTTATAAACAAAAAGACAAGTCAATTCTACTTCACAGAAACTATTAGTTATCAACTGCAAAGAGCGCTAAGTAATATCATAAATAATGCAATTGAAGCCACAAATACTGACTTTAAGATTAGCTTATTCATTAAGCCTTTCGGCAATTTCCACATCCTTACTGTGAGTGATCAAGGACATGGTATCCCTAATAAATACAAAGAAAGGATATTTACTCATGGCTTCACTACTAAGGCTACAGGCAAAGGTATTGGACTGCATAGCTCAAAAGAAATTATAAAATCGTTACACGGGGACATAACTTATTGCGATAACGAATTTGGCGGTACAGATTTTAATATACTCATACCAAAAGTGGCAATGCCAGCTTCAACCGTAACGCATATTAATATTTTTGCTCATGATAAAGTCATTATAGTTGACGATAGTCGCTCACTGTTTGAAACTTTAAAAACAAAATTACAATATAACATAGACCATAATGAGATCTTTTATTGCCCCAATCAAGTAGCTTTTGTTCAAATAACTCAAGAGCATATACAAGATCAATATCTCATCCTTATTGATCACGATTTTATCAACCAAGAGTACAGCGGTATAGAGCTGATTTTGGAATATCAAGATAATTTTAAAAATGCTAGATTCTACCTAATCACATCTTGGGCAAATGATGCCGAAATTATCCAAAAATGCCAAGAGCGTAGAATTGCTGTAATTTCAAAAGTAGACTTAGAGTACATTGAGGTTTTCAGCATTAAAAACAAAGTTGAACACGTCACAGCTAGTTGTTCATATGGTGAAAATGAGACTATAGATGAATCTTCTCTCAGGTACCAAACATTTAACCATTTAATTACAGATTTAAAGCTATTACAACCCAAGGTACTCCAAATTGACTCATCCCTACTAAGTATTGACGAGGTGGAGTTTATAAAACACCACTATCCCGATACAAAAATAGACATTTTATAAGGAACTTTCATGTCAAATAGATACATGTACACATTTGTCGCTATCACTGTTTTTTATTTTTTCGAGCTTGCTCAGATGAGTTATTTTAATGTATTAGCCCCCTTTTATCTCCATGAACATATTTATTCAGTAAATGAAATCGCTAGTATTTCATCTGCTTACTATTATGGTGACATGCTAGGATTGATCCCCTGTGGCATATTGTTGGATAAATATCCATTAAGAAAAATATTGCTTATAGCCATTCTAGGCTCCACTATTGGGGCTATGGGTTTAGCCTTAAGCACATCATTTTACTCAGAATGGTTTTTTAGATTCCTTTGCGGGATGTTTGGGGGTACTTTCTCATTTTTGGGCGGGATACGCATTCTAGTTAACCTATTTAACGCTCGTTTCTCATTCTATATAGGTATTTTCTTAGCTGCTGGGATGTCTGGCAGCTTAATATGTCAGTACCCTTTATTATTGCTTGTTGAAAACTTTGGCATTTTTAGTGCTATGTATTCAATGGCAATCTTTTCAATTTTAGTCCTTGTCATTAACCTTATATATTTGCATCCCCAACCTGAAAAGCAAAGCAACAAACTGCTTGCTCAGTTAACATGGAGTAATTTAAAGTTGATTTTCAAAAACTACAAAAACTGGACTGATTGCATTATGGTGATTTTCCTTGATACGCCAATTAGCATTATTGCAACGTTATGGGGTGTCGTGTTGCTATCTCAAATATATGGATTTAGTTCTGTTACATCCTCCGTTTTGGTTATGCTCATGTTACTTGGCTGCGTAATTGGTTCTCCCATGTGGGGGTACTGGGGAGATAAATATGGATTTTCACCAAAATTAGTATTTATGGGTTCGTCCGTTAGTTTAATTTGTTTGCTCTTGATGCTAACAGCAACGCAAAATTTATTTTTTGTTTCTTCGCTTATTTTTACACTTGGATTGTCATCCAGCTGTCAAACTCTGGGGTTTACTTGGTTAACCAAGAATATGCGTTCAGATCAAATTGGTTTAAATAGCGCCATAAATTCAATTCTGTTTATGTCCACTAATGGATTATTTAAGCAAGTAGGAGCTATTTTAATTGGAATGCCTCCGTTACTTTTTTTCACAAGAGGTAGCATTGTGAACATCCTTTATTTTATGATTTTGGGTTTTATTCTATCAACTCTTTATGTGCTGCGACTGGCACGGTCAGGATCCAGTAGCTAAGACACTTAAAAGGGGTATGGATTTAAATGCTACTATACCGCTCCTGACGCTTCGTCTTATCTTGCACCTTACCGGCAAGTTGACCGCATGCGAGTTTTTAGCTTATGGCGGGAGTATTATTAGCAATAGAAACCAAAAATAGCCACAAGCTAAACTTTGAATCAATGCTTACTGCCGTTTACCTCGTCCGCTAGGGCGGTTACTTCTTCTTTTGTTAGATTGGTATAGGCAATTACCTTTTCA
>JAQCCA010000022.1 GCA_027621155.1 Pseudomonadota bacterium
TAAATGACTATCAGAACTTAAATATCCAAAATCCACTGACTCTTGATGTACAAGAGTCCAACATCACCAATATCATTTGGGCAACCGGATATCAATATAACTTTAGTTGGATTAAGCTTCCGGCATTCAATGCGCTTGGACAACCTCGTGCATTTAAAGGCATCTCTGATATTAAGGGGTTATATTTTTGTGGCATGCCTAATCTTTATAAAAACAAATCTGGCTTTATCAGCGGCGTTGGCGAATTAGCCGAGATAGTTACAAAAGATATCAACACGCTGATGACAAGGCAGTGACCCAATCGACATTAGCTCCACAGCGATTCAGGCGTATTATTGGCTGAACTTTTTTGTGAGTCCGGTTCCCCGGCGCGCGTGTCGTTATTGACTTTGCCTCCTTTATTGCTTGCTGCGACGTATCTGCCACGGATATTTGACTATTAGGACAACAATAGGCAACACCAACCACCTCAGGTTGGCGCGCGTACCCTACCCATCCCATGATACTGGTATCAGTATCATGATAATGCATCACTTGCACGCAGTTAGCATGCTCTTTTCCCAACTTGGTAAATTTTTGATTATTACTTAGCCAAATCAAACTTTTTTTGATATTTTTGAACTCGCAAACCATTGATCTTACGTTGATTTTGGTTCAAAATCAATTTTGTAGTGCCCTAATCTTCGATTTAGCTATTGACACCTGGCGTCGCTGATGATAGAGTCGGCGGCGCAACCGAGCTATTTAAGTATTGTTATGTACATTAAAACACAAAATCAAAAACAAGTAGTGACCAAACGACGGATTTCACCTGCCTTAAAGCCTTGCCACATCTGGGTTTTAGAATTTTCATTTACCAAGTTGGGTTTTGCAGCGGCATTACGTAACTCATTTAAGCTATCTTCTATCAATGTTTTATTCGAGATCACGCTATCTTCGATATTCCAACCACTATCCGAGGCTGAAACAGGTCCAACATAGTGACATGCTTTACTTGGCTGATGATGATCGATAAGTTTGACCTGAGCACCATTTGGTGTCAGCGAAATAACCGCACAGCCCATAAGTAGAACTGAAGATAAAGCAACAAAGAATATTTTTTTCATAATGACTTCCTCACGTTTAACATTGCAAGAAGTACTAAGCCAAGCAAAAGCAGTTTGCGTATTGTAATTAAACAACGAGCGAACTGCTTTCACCCCCCCTACGAAAATTATACAATCACGCTCCCAGCAAAATTACTATAAAAAAAGCTAAGCAAGTCTTTTCTTCGTTCAGTGTCCTATAAATAATTCCTGCGAGCAATTAGATTTAATTTTTAGAATTTATAGTTGCGATTTTTTTGAACTAAAACCTTGATATCTACAACCATTCTAATAATACTAAGCGTATATTGCCATTGCCATAGAAGTTTCGCCGTATTTATGTTTCAAAGACTTTTAAGATCAGTATAATGACTGCATTGAAATGTCATTATAAATTCAAACGTCAACATAACAGGTAATAACGGTAATAATATGTTTACTATTAAAAAAATCTCTTTGATTGCAGCATCCTCTATTGCTTTGCTAGGTGCTCAGCTGACATTTGCTCAAGATGCAGTAAAAGCACAAGCAGCAGTAAAAGCACAAGCAGCAGAAAAAACACAAGCAACAGAAACAACACAAGTAGCACAACCCGCAGCACAAAATGAACCTAATACTTATGGCGCAACATCAGTTAATTATATGGGTGTGCCTCTTAATGCCTATGGTGCTGTTTCATCCAGTGCCAATGTTCCACTTGAAGTGCAAGTGCCACCTGCACCTGCGAATTTAGTACTACCGAATATTACACCTGCAACTGCAATCTGGCACAATCAAGTTGTCACACCGCCCATGCTTAATGTTAAAAGCTATCTACTGATTGATGCTAAAACAGGTAATATCTTAGCTGAGAAAAATGCCAACATGCGTATTGCGCCTGCCTCACTGACCAAGATGATGCTTCTTTATATCGTGGAGCAGAAGCTCGCTGCAGGTAGTATTAAGCTTGATCAAAAAGTACAAGTTCCGGCCATTGCTTGGCATACCGCAGGATCAAGCATGCATTTAAAAGCAGCGCAAGAAGTGACTATCCAAGACTTACTAGAAGGCACCATTGTTGCCTCAGGTAATGATGCTGCGGTAACCTTAGCAATGACACTTGCCGGCACGCAAGAAGGTTTCGTCAATATCATGAACTTCACCGCGAAGAAACTAGGCATGAATAACACGCATTTTAGTGATGTTATGGGTTTACCCGCGCCAAACTTATACACGACAGCGCGTGATTTATCTGTTCTTGCACAACATATTATTTATGACTACCCGCAATACTATCATTACTACAAAATGTCTAGTGTCAGTATGAATGGTTTTGTTACCCGTAATTACAACAAATTATTAGATATTTATCCTTATGCTGATGGTATCAAAACAGGCTCAACAGATTCGGCAGGTTACTCGCTTGTATCTTCAGCGGTGAAGCCAGATCATGATCGCTTAATCTCAGTGGTTATCGGCTCAACTAGCCTTTTGCAAAGCGCGCGTGATAGTCAGACATTACTAGAATATGGCTTTTCCAACTTCCAGACGAAAACGTTCTATCCAGCTAACTACGCCTTAGGCAATATCCGCATTTACAAAGGTGAAAGTGACACCGTGGATATCGGTGTACAGAAACCCGTAGCAATTAGCTTCCCAAGCTATATCGATGCCAAAGATATTCAGTTTGTGCTACACAAGAATCCAAAAGGTCTTGTTGCACCGGTTACAGCAGGCACTGATGCTGGCAGCGTTGACATGGTTTATAAAGGCAAAACCATTGAAACATTCCCAGTGGTTGCATTAAAAGATGATGCAACTGGCTCATTATGGCAACGCATCAAGGGCACTGTGTCTTTGTGGTTTGCTTAGGAAATATCATTAAACACGCACACTGCCATTACTCACTACTTGATATTTAAACGTGGTTAATTGTTTAATGCCAACAGGCCCTCGAGCGTGAAGCTTGCCTGTTGAGATTCCAATCTCAGCGCCCATGCCAAATTCTCCACCATCTGAGAATTGCGTTGAGGTATTGTGCATTACAACAGCACTATCAACATTCTGCATGAAAAATTGTGCAACTGTTTGATCTTCAGTTAAAATCGCATCGGTGTGATGCGAGCCATAATGATTAATATGCGCAATTGCGGCAGTAACATCATCAACATACTTAATTGAAACAACACTATCTAAATATTCCGTTGACCAATCCGCTTCTGTTGCTTTTTCATATTGTGAAAATTGCTGCCACAAATCCTGATCAAGACGCAGCGCACACCCTGCTTTATCCAATGCTGTTAATAATGCATCAGTATATTCAATTGGCAACTGTCGATCCAATAAAATCGTCTCCGTTGCACCACAAATGCCAGGACGGCGCATCTTAGCATTAACACATACATTAAGTACTTTGTTCAAATCTACAGCATGATGGACATAAGTGTGACATATCCCATCTAAGTGCTTAAACAAAGGCACTTTACTATGCGTTGTCAGATATTCAATCAGCGCACGCCCCCCGCGTGGCACAACCACATCAAGGTATTGATCTTGAGCTACCAGATACTCGATAGCGGCTCGCTCCTGAGTTGATAGCATTTGTACGGCATCACTGGCAATCTCTGACTTTACCAATCCTATCTGTATTGCGCGCATAATCGCTTGATTTGAATGAAAGCTCTCGCTACCACCTCTTAAAATTGCAGCATTACCTGATTTTAAACACAGTCCAGTTGCATCAACGGTGACGTTCGGACGTGATTCATAAATAACGGCAATGACACCCAGTGGCACACTGACTGCTTTGATATCAAGTCCTGTTGGTCTTTGCACATGTGATAGTACACAATGAAGTGGGTCGGATTGTTTTGCAATCTCACGCAAACCATCACTCATCGCGACAATTCGCTCATGCGTTAACAATAAGCGATCAAGCATGGCTTTACTTAAGCCTTTTGCCGTTGCATTTGCAATATCCTTGGCATTGCCTTTTAGAATATTATCGGCATTATTCACAATCTCATCGGCAATTAATAACAATGCCTGATTACGCATATCGTTCGTGCTTGATGCCAAATGGTATGTTGCTTGTTTGGCTTGTTTACACAGTGCTTCTATTGCCTGATATTTATTCATCACTTATCTTAACTCCTAAAACTAGATTCACTCTCAAACCAATACCATATTATTGCGATGAACAATCACTTTTGTCTCTGGCGTATAATTTTTAGCTAATAGCACCTGCTTTAATACCTCAGCATGTAACATTGCCACACCAACTGCCACCGTATTGCCTTGCTCATCCTTTATCGTAACCACATCATCGGCTTTAAAATTACCGACACACTCTATCACACCCACACTTAGTAAACTCTTACCAAGGCGCAGTGCACGCAGCGCCCCTTCATTAATAGTAAGCGCACCACTATGTTTCACATGATGTGCAAGCCAGCGCTTTTTAGCACTTTGATCAATTTTTTGCGCCTTAAACAACGTAAATCGTCCCGCGTTTTGCAAGCTTGTTAATGGCTTAAGTGCTTTGCCATTACAAATCAGCATATTACAACCATTGTTAACCGCAATCTCAGCAGCCAAAATCTTAGTGATCATACCACCTGAGCTGATTTTGGTATGACTCTCACCTGCCATCGCTTTAATCTCATCATTAATCACATCAACGCTTTTGATAAACTGTGCTGTCTTATCCATATTTGGGTTAGCGGTATATAACCCATCGATATCGGAGAATAAAATCAGCAAATCAGCATTAATGGTTTGCGCAACACGCGCAGCTAAGCGATCATTATCACCATAGCTAATCTCAGTCGTGGCTACCGTATCATTCTCATTGATAATCGGAATTACGCGAAATTTAAGCAGCGTTTCCAAGGTGTTTTGCGCATTGACATAGCGTTGGCGCGTTTCAATAGCATCGATATTCAATAGCACTTGCGCGCTATGAATGTCAAAGGTTGCAAATTGTGATTGATAGACTTGTGATAACTTAATTTGCCCAATTGCTGAAGCAGCTTGCTTTTCCGCTAGGGTACATTTACGCCCCATGCAGTTAAGCACCTTACGCCCCAATGCCACAGCACCCGATGAGACAATAATTATTTCAATGCCCTGTTTGTATAACTGATCAATATCAGCGATTAAACTTTCAAGCCACCTTTTTCTGATTTCGTACTGATCATCAACCAACAGCGATGAGCCGATTTTAATCACAATGCGTTTGTAGTCACTTAAATTCATAGATAATAAGCTCTTATACTCTTAACTTGCCAAGTTATAACTGCTTATTATTCTGCCACGACTTATACCCATCACAAACCAATTTACAGCATTTCTGTTATTGAATTTCTTGCTCTTTTAGATGATTGGATTTTGTTAATAGTCCTAGTTATTACCTGCAATTCAATCACCCAAAAACATCAAAAACTTCTTCGACATTAAACACCGCAAAATGATTTATGATGGGTATTACAGATTTTGCCTAAACCAATTTGCCGTATCTTTCATCCCTGCTAATAGCTGATTAGGATCTGAGAATTCATGCCCTTGATCACGATAGATTTTTAGTGAGACCTTTTTATGCGCTTGTTTTAAAGCATAATATAATTCTAACGACTGACTAAGCGGCACCTCACTATCTCTATCACCCCCTTGAATCAATATGCTACCGTGAGTTAAACCCACATGTAAAACCGGTGATATATTTACCCAAGGCTTAGCATCTTGCCAGAAAGGCACTCCCATAAGATAAGTCAGTGTATGATAATCCGAAGTGCCTTCAAGACTCACCAAATCATTGACTCCAGCGCCATCGACTGCCGTCTTGAAAAGACTGTCACGCTCCATTGCTACTGCCGCAAGAAAGCCACCATAACTCCAGCCCCAAATGCCAATACGCTTAGGATCAACAATCCCCTCGGCGATTAAATATTTAACACCAAGGATAATATCCTCCAAGTCAATTTGCCCAATTTTCTGATAGTTAGATGCCATAAATGGCACGCCATAGCCCGTACTACCATGCACATTCGACCTCAAGATTATATAACCTTCTGCTGCCATACAGCCCACACAAAAAGGCGTATCTAGCGTATGAGGGGAGCCAATAAAGCTCCCCCACCAATGATTAGCAGGTCCTCCATGCACTGCAACAATCAGTGGATACTTATGCTTTCTTTTACCTTTTTTACCTTTTTTATCTTTTTCATAATTCGCAGGATACGTTACAAAGCCTTCGATACTTTCTTTATTGCTACCAAGCCAATGGATGATTTCTGTTTGCCCTAATGCATAGGGCAGTTTTCTTTGCGGATTAATCACTTCTGGTGAAAACTCATCTAAACGACTGACGACTGCTTCAGGTGCTTTATTGCTACTCATTTGCATATAGCCGATCGCTGTTGCTTGGTTGTTAATAACAGGGCTAACAACTGATGAGTCACGGTTTAGCGGCACAATATCTGATGTTTTAGTATTGATTTTGACAAGATGCTTCGTTAAATGATCATCTTGCACCATCAAAAGATTCTCATCTTTTTGATCCCATGAGAGTAACTGAGCGCCCCCCTCAAACAAAGGCTTTAAACATCGCTGTTTATGGTCGTTTAAATTCATAATACACAGCTGATTGCTGTATCTTAGAAGGTAATCCGCATATTGATAGCCTTTTGGTAATTGATTATAAAAATAGGCGATACTTTGACCATCATGTGACAAAACTGGCTGATCATAATAACCTTCACTTTTTGTTAAATTCACCACATTCCCTGCTAAATCAACAAGCTTGATCTCGCGCTTTCTTGAGCGCTCTGGCGCCAATGAATGCGCACTAACAAAGATAATACCACTACTATCCTTTAACCACGTCAAACGGTCATTCATCACATAACCACTTGACTGGCTTAACGCTTTAATGCTTTGAACATGCGTTTTATCTTTTGAAAGTATTAACACATAAAGTTTATTACCTGTATACATCGTCGCTGGATCAAGTACCAACAGATTGTCACGCTTATCCTCATGAACACTCACAGCGATCATTTGTCCATTGGGTGAAACCTGATAATTCTGCAGCCCTTGCATAGGCATTTTTAATGGATATAGCTGATGATGCTTAAGATCATAAACACACAGAATCAGGTGATCATGTTTTTCTTTTAACAAAAGTAACCTATTCCCATCTGGAAACCAACTGACATTAAGCACATTAAAATCAAATAGCTTTTGCATATTTTTCTTATGTTTAGCATCAACGTGTTTGACGTAAAAAAGCTGATAACGCCACTGCCATTTCCCCGTTTTACTATCTTGTTCACCTTGCTTTGAGATATATACCGCATCGCGCCCATCTGGAGAAGGCGAAACAAAACCAAACCATGGCTGTAATAATGATGCCTCAGGTGTTAACTGCTGTATTTGTTTATTAGTTATTGCCATTGGCTTTGTCGCAATATCAGCCTTTTGCGCATAAAGCGGCAAAAGAAAAATGGTGCTCAAGCATGTACACAATAAAATTTTTTTAAACATAATATGCTCCAATAAAATTCTAGCGTTAGATTATAATATATTATTGTGTTTGTTAGATATGACTTCATGTTACTTATACCTACCTGATGACTATATTTCTATTAGATTAAAAATGGAATACCTACCTGAAAAACTGCCCCACCCACATTATACGTAAACGCATAACTGCGTACACTTTGCAAGCTATGAAACTTTAGTTCAGCCGCGGTAAACATCCCACCTTCAACGGCGGTAACCCCAGAAGACATTAAGATATTCTTAACAGACATGTCATTTCTCCCTGACACTGCTGACATTACCCCTTCTCTTGCTATCTCCATTGTTGCACCACGTGCCGCAAATATGCCAATAGAGCCAAGAAACTTCGTGCCTGCGCTTAAATTACACTTTAAAAAAGGCTCCCACATATTCTTAACAAAAAAACCTCCCATCCATCCGCTTACTCCCCCTGATCCAAATCCACCAGCTATCCCTGCAAGCATTGATGAACCACCAACAGTCTCAGCAGATAATGCCGTTGCCACTCCCTCAAGTCCGTTATCTAATAAACCAAAAGATTTAGCCCAACTAGGATTTATCATACCTAAGGTACCAAAAGCACCACCAATATCCTCAAGCCCCATTTCTAGATATGCAATTGGCGTCATTGTCTTTTTCTGAATAAGCGCCTGCATTCCATTGCCGACAAAAGCAACAGGATAAGACTTTAGTCCATAACGCATTGATTGCGTTTTAAATAAATTTTCTGAGCTATCACTAACACTATTATTCGCTAGAGCAATCGGGTTATCTTCATTGGTAGTCACAAAACTATCTGCAGCAGACTCACTTGCAGTTACAAAACTATCTGCAACGTCTGCTGATGCAACTGTAGCTTCTGCCGCTGGAGCAAAAGCGCCTAATAGCCATGGAGTAGTAATACCCGCCAATATCAGTGATATACCCAATATGGTATTGACTGCTTCTTTGCTTAGATGCCCACTTGGATCAATATTCATAATCGGATTGCTATCGGCAAAGTTATATTTATTCCAGACATTGGCATTATCTTGCGTGATAAATCGTTGTGTGCCAGCATCATAGTCACGCGCTCTTAAATAGACTAACTCAGAGACCGGATCCTGATATTCGCCATTGTAGCTAAAGTTCGTTGTTACATCGGTGTTGAGCATATTAGGGTGCACACCATAGGCTTGATAATCTGTTGTGCCTCGGATGGCATCTGCTGTATTGCTATGAGTTGGCTTATCCAAGGTTAGGTTATTACTTTTGCCATTACCAAGATAATAAAGGTCACTAGCTAATAGACTCTGCGCGAAAGTTAATTGGCTTATTAAGCTTAGTAACCATATTATTTTTATTCTCATATTTTACCCAATATCCTTTTTATATTAAAAACCACAATGCACTCAAAAAGATTCTTGAATATTTATTTCTTCACAAGCTGCTACATAAGGCAGTCAGGCTGTTCTATATCTAAGTATATCTCTGATCAACAATCGCTAGATACCACCCACGAAACTCGGTTGTTTCTATTCTTAATGGTAGTAAGCGTCCGCTTGGTAGGGTTATTTGAGCATTTGCTCTCATGCCTGATGGCAACCTCCAAATAGTCTCATTACCTCTTGCAAATGGATTATTAGTACTTATAAATACTCCAAGATTAATATTGTAATCATCTGCTGACCCTCTTGCCCCCACTATTTAATGCACCATCATCATAAATAAATTTAGCTTTAGTATTGGCAAAGTATGTCGCAAATTTAGTTGGAAATGAAATAGGTAAATCCAGTGCATTATTGATAGAAGTGGATTGCTGAAGCACTCCCCTTAACTCATTTGCAGTAGCTGTAGCTTCTTGCTGTTGTAATAGAAAAGGTAATCTATAAGCAAGACCACGATTTGATATATCCGCATCAGGCTGTTCAAACCACTCTTGCCTGAATATATTTAATGCCCTCATTTGCCTTAAGTCATTCTCTTGTCTTATCGCAGCTTGAATTGGTCCGTCATTCAAATCATTATTAAACCCATCTATAAAACTTTGATTAAATCTAATACCTTCAAGATCGTTAGCCTTATTCCCCATTACGCTAACACCAGAAGCCACATCAAACCCCATACTTGCAATCCCTAGCACCAATGATGCTGTCTGCCATCCTGAATCATTCCCAGCTGCTTCGGCAACAATACCTGCAACACCTGAAGTGCCCCCTAAACCTGCAGCGATCAATGGCAGTGCTGCACCGCCACTAGCAAAACCTGCGGCAATTGCACCAGCAATTCCTAAACCATTTAAGGTATAATTAAGCCATGCTGGCAGATGCCCACTTGGATCAATATTCATAATCGGATTGCTATCGGCAAAGTTATACTTATTCCAAACATTGGCATTATCTTGCGCGATAAATCGTTGTGTTCCCACATCATAATCACGCGCTCTTAAATAAACCAAATTAGTGCTTGGATCTTGATACTCACCATCGTAGCTAAAGTTAGTTGCTACACTGGTGTTGAGTGTATTAGGATGCACACCATAGGCTTGATAATCTGTTGTGCCTTTTATAGCAACTGCTGCATTGCTATTGGCTGGCTTATCCAAGGTTAAACTATTATTTTTGCCATCATTTTCATAATAAATATCAATTTTACCTGATATTAACGACTCTTGTGCAAAACTGATCTGAGCAGTTAGCATTGCTAACATACAACCAGTTATTACCACAACTTGTTGATATCGTTTATTATTCACTTAGCTCACCCCTTATGACTTGCCATCATTTGCTTTTTTTATTTTCTATCCTTGGTTTATACCAAAGGCACAATAATCTATGATGAATACACATCCAACTTAGCTTACGCTATAAGCATGAATACGACTCTTACCATCCAGAAAAAAGCTAACATTATCAGGATGTGTTAAGTCATTGACTGCACTGATGGTATCTCCGGTATAGTAATAACGATAATGATCTTCTGAGTTGCTTATGCGATCTGATCTTAAGCCGTTGGCATAATAACTATATTCAAGATGCGTCGCTTGGTTTTGCACACCAATGGGCTGACTTATGCCATTAAATTGATAGCTTGTGCCCTTGCCATTATCAATCTCGTCACCATTGGTATTATACTTGGGCGTGTATGTACTGCCATCTTCGGTATAAGAAACCAGTTGATCAAGGTTGTTGTATTGATAGGTTGTCGTCTTAGCATCTTTAACTTTACTGAGAATATTACCATTGCCATCATAAACGAAGCTTGTACTTGTTATTGGTTGCTTTTGCAAACTATCCGTTTCTTCTTTGATTAACTGATTAAAATCATCATAGGTATAGTGTTTGACATAGTTAACATTGGGATCATTTGGCGCCTTATCTGAAGTTGCCGTAACATCAGTTAACATGCCCTTTGCGTCAAAGGTATTAACTACATCAAGGAGTGTCGTGCCTAAGCTATCAATTTGCTTTAGTTCATGCTCTTGACCAAATGCATCTGCTGTAAACTGCTGTGTATATAGTCCCTGATAATCCTTAGCAATAAGTGCGCCATATTGATTATTTTCATTGGGTTTATCTTGGGTACTATATAGATAAGTCACTTTATCTTGATTATTACTTACCGTATTGAGCTTACCATCTTTAAGATACGTCATTGTGGTTTGTTGACCATTAACATCGGTGCTTGATAGAAGTTGCCCATATTTATTATAAGTTGCCGTTGCCGCTTTGCCATCGGGATAGCTAGTTGCCGTTTGTAATCCTGAGAGTGTATAGCTTATCTTAATGTCTTGACCATCGAGACTTTCAGAGATCTTATTGCCATCAGCATCATAGCTGTAATTATAGCTATGTTTACCACTGTTATCGGTATATGTTTTAGTGATCAGGTTGTCATTTTTATCATAAGCAAAGTGCACCACCGTGCCATCAAGGCGTGTCTCAGTGACTTTATTACCATCTTGATCATAGCTATAAGTAATCGATTGACCTGCTTGGTTGGTTTCAGCTACTAGCTCGCCTGCCGCATCATAACTAAAATGATCGCGATGCGTGACATCATGATGACTCCCCGTGCTATCACTAAAATCAAGTGTTTTTGTTTTATCTAGCAGATTATCTAAAAGATCATACTCTGCTGTTACCGTTTCTTTGGATTGCCCACTTTGCAAGATCTGGCTTTGGGTTTTACCATCAGGCGTATAATTACTAACTAGTGTATTAAGCACTGTCACTGCCCCAGTATTATCATCTACTTTATTATGTGTTGTTTGCAGTACTTGATTATTACTATCTAAGGTTGATATTTCTTCCAAATGGTAATGTGGCTGCAACGGATTATGACTATTTGGATAACTCATTGTCTTTAACGGTTTTTTATCTGCATTATAAATAACCGTCTGTGTTTTCACTCCATTGACAAAACTTGTTTGACTTAAGTGCGCAAAATCATATTGCATCGTCGTTACATTACCATCGCTATCGGTTTGAGCCGTTGGCAAGGAGAGTGCGTTATAGCTATAACTTGTTACATTACCCAAGGCATCTTTTTTCTGCATTAGCTCACCGTAGGCATTATAGCGATCACTTTCTTGCAGTACCATGTCATTAACATTATTGGGATCGGTGTTGCTATACGTTTCTATTTTATGATTTGAGGCATCATATTGTGTTGTGCTCTTAGCGCCCAAGGGTGAAATTTCTGTTACGGCATTTTGTTTATCTTTTTGGTAGTCCTCATATTGATACGTAATGATTTGCCCTGCTGGCAGCGTCTTTTTCAAGACTCTGCCATCTAAATCATAGCTTGATGTTATAGCATTACCTAGTGCTGATACCTTACTCAGGACATCCCCTGTTATGCTATCAATCGTTTGCGTGGTGACACTCCCTAAGGCATCAGTATGCGTTATTGTTTCCAAACGCTTATTTGGATCATAGCTAAAGTTATCTTTAACCGTACTTGATGGCACCCCAGCATGACCTGCTTGGCTCCACTTCACCGTGGTTTGTATGACAACGCCATGATTGTCATAGCTATAATCGGTGCTTTTCCAGCCGTTAGTAGCATTAATATCACCATCATACAATGTATTTTGAAGCACATTTTTATGATCATTTGACAAGGTGTTTTGCACAGATTTTGTATCAAATGTATTAGTTAACGGATTCCATGTCATATTAATCGTTGTCAAGGGTTGATTAAAAGTTGGATCATAGGTATTTATTGACTTAGTTGACTCAACTAGTTTTTGTATCAGCGGATTATATTTAAAAATGTCTGTTGTTAGGGTATTGCCATAATTATCATATGTATAGCTGGTCTTACTTAGCGTTGTATATACTTTAGTAGCAGCATCATAAATAGCACTGTTCTCTGCTATCGGTTTATTATAATTCACCGTTTGTGCATGCTTATCTGGAATCAACTGATAGCTACTAGTTGTTTTATATGTCGGTGTGTTCTCGCTATCTCCAGGCAAATACACATCTTGCTCAACCGGTTCACTCATCGAATTGTAAATTGTTTGTGTTTTACGAATATCCATCGCATTACTCGCCGTTGAGCTATGCTCAGTAGCCGTTACCGTATAGCGATAGTCAGGATTATTACTCTCCATTAAACTGTCTTTATCATCTGATAACGGATAACTTGGATAGCCTGTGAAATTATTCTCACTAAAACTATAATCTGATTCTGCCAAGATCTGATCAGCATTAGCATGATCAATATGATTAATCGTTGCCACCGCATTTAAGGCACCCAGCTTACCATTAGCCGTTTTAAAGTGTAGATCTTGGTAGGTAATGTCTGTTTCTAGTCCATTAGGATAGAGAATCTGATTAACTACCGGGACGCCATTACGTGTCTGATAATTTATCTGAGTCATAAAGCCTAACGCATCGGTGTATGATAGTATGCCATTTTGATTGAAAGCCAAGCTTTGCGTATGCGATCTATTTTGACTATCACTATAGCTAACACTTAGTGCATTTGCGCTATAACTAAAATTAAATACTTGCCCTAGGCTATCGGTGATTGATTTTAGATAGTTATGCTGGGCGCCCATCTCTGGATCATTATAGTCATAGCGAATATGATTGCCAGAACGATCTCCTTTGGCAATCAGTTTGCCCGTGGCATCAAAGTAGTCCGCCGAACCGTCTGGCTTACTCAAGCGATAACGATAAGCTCTTGAATCAGCAAAACTTGCAGGCAACGGTGTATTAGTGATCATATCTTTAAACAATACACCATGTTGATTCAAATATTTAAGCCCTGATTGATAACCCGTACTATCACTCCAATTAAAATCAATCACATAGGTTCTACCATTAAATGTCACTGATTTGCCTGGCACCACAGAATCAATATTAAATTGCCAACCATTAGGAAGTCCTAACATCCCTGAACTGCCTGCACTAAAGCTCACACTGACATCTAAAGGAATAAAGCCCTTAACCGATAATAACGGCAGTGAAATACTTAGTGCACCAGTTGCTGGATTAACACTCTCACTTAAACTTTTAATCGTTTTATTATCCGCCTGAGAACCTTTGTAATTTGATTTTTCATCATCTTGAGATGATGTAATTCTCTGAACTTTAAGTGCTGCTCTAGTATGATGCACATCAACTGGTGCTGATATGCTTTCAGCACTCCCCCCATAACTAATAGCTGACAAAAAAAGGCAGCTTATTAGGCTTAACTTAAATTTATAAATCATCTAAAACCTCAATATCAATTATTTGGATTAAATGTAATGGTGGTATTTGAACATACGCCTTTTGCACAAGCTGATGCATGGGGGTAAAGTTTGATATTTGCATCATTTGGTACAATGCTAAACTTTGCATCTTGCGTTGCCAATCCTAACGCATAAACACCGTTTACTGGGTCACCTTGTGCATCTGCTATATTCACATATGGCCTAAGGGTAAAGCTATATTGTTTACCAGAGGCATCGTTAGCATCTATTACTAATTGGGCAGCATTGATCCCTGTATTACTCGAATTACTTAACAAATCATGGCATGCTGTTGAGCTTGTTTTGAAGTAGAAAGGTTCGGTAACACACTTCATACCCTCGTCACCTTGATGAAATAGCACTGATCCCAAGTTAGTACCTGATGAGTTTGGTAATGTAATCGTTGTGCGATCAGCAATTTGTGGATGTAGCCACTTACTTAAATCATCACGGCTAACAAATCCATTAGCACTATCGATCTTAAATGTATAAGCGGTATCAGCACTAGCTGGCGTTACAAGCTGTACACACAGATTAACCTTTGCTTCTAAAATACTTGGAAATAAATAAGAATATCCAAAATTATCCTTATCATCACTGTATGCTTTACCACCTCCATATGGAATAGCGCAGGCAATTTGAGGTGTTTCAAGAGGCTGACCTTGCGCACCATTATCAGAACCAGTCTCCATAAACGCATTTGACTTATTTGGATCGTTAACTACTTCATTACTACTGACAAAATATGATTCTTCATGACCAGCATCATGCCCCGTAATCTCAATTGCCCCACAGTCATGTCCATCTTGATTACACCCTTGTTTATCCATCACCAAAAATTTAGCTCCACCATCTCGACCGAGCACTTGTTGTGTGATGAGCTCGCCACTACTAGGGACATCTATCGTCTCATATCTATCATGATTATCACTATCTGGACCATGCTCCCAGCTCATACTATCAAGAACATAACCTGTATTGTTAATTAATACAAAATTTGCCTGAGAACCATAGCCATCAATACATGCTAATGCACTCAATGATGCTATAAATGTAATGTGTTTTTTTAAGCGCATGCCTATTCTCCTATTTATATTCGCTTAATACATAATGATCAACATCCACTTATCAAATGACGCAACCCCCTAGCGCATATCTTTTAATTCATACCAAAGTAGCTTAAACAATAGACATAATTATAAATCAGCCAATATTCACTCAAAAGCAGCCAAATGGCAGGCAATGATCAAAATTAAATAACATTACCAATAGTCGTTGCCCACTGCCATGGATTTGATTTAGCTGCTGTGTTGCTTTGATCTTGATTAATACTCCAAGTCGCAGCACCACCAAATTGTGGGTTATCAATCAAGCTTTGATATTGCTCGGCCAATGCTTTAAAAACAGTCGTACAATCAGGCGCTTTTGAGTTTGTACATGCATGCCACACACTATTTGGATTGCTTGGATTAACATTAGGTCCTGATAACACATCTGGCAAAAGTTTGGTTTTTACTGGTATCTTCACGGCAGAATCTGTACCCTCAAGTTGTTTAATGCTCTCAGAAATAATATTAGGATTAGCTTCTTCAGGTAGGCTCAAAGCTTCTTGTATTACCACATAATCAAAATCACCATTTTCTATTGCCACATCATAATCTTGATTCAACCCTTGAGTTACCAAAATATACTTACCATCTATATTTTTGAATAATTGAGGTGCAGCCGTAACAATAACATTAGGTTTATCTGTTCGTATTTGTTTGATGAGTTGATCTAATGCATTTCCATCCCAATGCTTTAGCGAAAGTGCTGCCTCAAGATCAAAGTCAATGCCATCTAAATGCGCTTGATTTAAATAATCAACAATCGTTTTTGCCAAAAGCTTAATATGATCAGCAGAAGCTGATCCGACATTAAAATTATCTAGCCCTTGCCAAGTAACTGAAAGCATTGCGTATTTAAACTGGGGATATTTTTCTTTAGCAACATCAACTTTATGTGCAATATCTACAGCTTGCTGCCCATATTGATCTGTAAGCACGCAGCTACTATCTGTTTCGCACTGTATTTTAACAAATGCATTGATTGCCACGTTATAACCATGCTCTGCAGCAAGCTCATAATAATTAATACTCGGAATAAGCGGCATGAAGTATCCCAGCATAATATGGCGATCCGTATCATTTGTGTTTTTATACAACAAAGAGACATCTGCTTCAGGTGATGTGACAGTAAGCTCAATATTTTTAGTATATGTTCCTATTAAACGATGCACCCCACTGTGATCTTTGACTGACTGCGGACTAATCTCAAGCTGATAGCTACTCCCTTTTGCGCCAATCTCAAGATTTGTGATTGTTGCTGTCTGCCCAATCGCCAACACACCTTGGCTTTTAAGCACTCCCCCTTTATCCTGCAATTTATAGGTTAGCTTTTGATTGTCACCAAAGCCATTGGTTACTTGTGGCATGATTTTAACCACCCCATTATTGGCTACAACATGATCAAAACTATTTACACCTACAGATTTAGCACTTGCCGTTGTCAGCATTCCTTTTTGATTAACTAACTGACTATATGCATTTAAATACGTTGTACTCGCTATTAGCAACGTCAACACAGAGGCTGATAATAATTTTTTCCTCATCTTAATACATTCCTTATTTTTCATTGTTATATCCACGTAATCAACATGCACCAATATAGAAAAGCATTAGTCACGCTGAAATTAAAATGTATAAATATTTAATAAATATGTAAAT
>JAQCCA010000253.1 GCA_027621155.1 Pseudomonadota bacterium
TTTTCTTTTTAAAAGAGAATTTCTTTTTCCTTGTTTTTTCTGTTATTGGTTTGTGGATATTTGTGGATAAATAGCTTTTAAGCCTTATTATATAAAGGTTTCGCTTGTGTATAATTTTGTGGACATCTATGTTAGTTCACGGTGCCTTCCATGTGGATTATTTATTCTTTCCTCTTGTACATCTTTTTTCCACAAAAAAATCCAAAGGGATATGAACATAGTTACACACATGCTTATTCACAAGATAATTAACAAGGAATTCACATAATTACCCACAGAGTTATCCACAGTTGTTTATATCAAGCATTGCATGCTGTGCACGCTTTGATATAATCCACAGATAATTTGAAAACATAAACTTTTTCTAGCACATTTATTGGTCTAAACAATTGCTAGAAACCCTTTATATATAGGATGCATTGTAAGTATGAATGTTTGGTCACAATGTTTGGATTATTTAAAAGACAACTTGTCCGAACAAGAATATAGAATATGGATAATGCCATTGAAAACAAATGATCAAGGTAGTTTATTCACAATTTATGCACCGAATAATTATTTTCTTGGTTGGGTAAAGACCAAATATCAACAGCTTCTTGTGGATACCTTGAAAAAATACAAAGAAAATACTCATTTACTTGTTGAGTTCTCAGTGAAAAAAATCAGTGATAACCAAAATGTGGATGTTCAAGACACAGTAATGCAAGTATCGACGATAAAAAGTAGTGTTGGTCCACAGACTGATCTTTTTAACAAGAATGTGACAACAGCACCATTGGTTGTTGATAGTTTATTTGAAAATCATGATTCCATGGATGATCAAAACGAATTTGAAGTGGATAAAAATGCGGGTATTTCTAGCGAGCTTTATGGTTTTGATGAAGCACTATCCGTGCCAAAAGATCAAAAACGTGTTGATTTTGGTTCACCATTAAAAAAAGAATATAATTTTGATAATTTTGTTGTGGGTAAAGCTAATGAAGTAGCACGTGCTGCAGCGATGCAAGTGTCCATTAATCCAGGATTAGCTTATAACCCATTATTTATTTATGGGGGTAGTGGATTAGGTAAAACACATTTAATGCATGCCATTGGTAATTATGTATTACATAATAATCCAAAGGCTAAAGTGTTATATGTGACATCTGAACGCTTTGTCAAAGATTATGTTGATGCAGTACGTTTACACTCAGGTGATGAATTTCAAAATTTTTATCGCTCTGTTGACGTGTTACTAGTTGATGATATCCAGTTTATTGCGGGTAAAGCAGGCTCTCAAGAGGAATTTTTCCACACATTTAATACTTTGCTTGAAAATGGTAAGCAAGTTGTCTTATCTTGCGATAAGTATCCTAAGGAAATTCCTAAACTTGAAGAACGTTTAGTTTCACGTTTTGGTTATGGCTTAACTGTAACAATTGATATTCCTGATCTTGAAACACGAAGCGCGATTTTATTACATAAATCAAGTCAATTTGGTCGACCTATTGATCAAAATGTGGCGCTTTTTATGGCAAAGCATATTCGCTCTAATGTGCGAGAATTAGAAGGGGCATTAAGGCGCGTACTTAACTATGCTCAGTTTAATAAAAAAGCCATTGATGAGAAGCTTGCTTATGAATGTTTAAAAGATGTTATTTCAATACAGGATAAAATTGTTAAAGTAGACAATATCCAACGTGTTGTTGCTGATTATTATAATATTAAAATTACAGACTTATTATCAAAGCAAAAAAGTCGTGATGTCGCGCGTCCAAGGCAAATGGCAATGGCGTTAGCGAAAGAGTTTACCAATCATAGTTTGCCGGAAATTGGTGGCTTTTTTGGTGGTAGAGATCACACCACAGTCTTACATGCCGTAAGGACTATAAAGAAACTGATTGTCAATAATGTTGATATACAGGATGATTATCAAAACTTATCGCGCAAATTAGCGCATTAATTCCCAGGGGAGATATGATGTTACAATTTACACTTTCTCGCGATGCATTATTAAAGCCATTACAAGGCTTAGTATCGATTGCTGAGAAAAAGCATACGATACCAGTGCTAAGCTCAGTATTATTTATTATTGAGGAGGGAAAGCTACGCTTAAAGGCCTCTGATTTAGAGACTGAAATTGTCAGTTATGTTGAGCTTGAAGAAGCATCACATGACGCTAGTATCGCAATTCCTGCCAAAAAGCTTCATGATATCATACGTAATTTACCAGAAGGCGCATCGGTTAAAATAACAGAAGAAGCAAATGATCGGGTATTAGTTGCATGTAATCGCAGTAAATTTACTATGTCAATCTTAAAGGCTTCATCCTTTCCTATGATGAATGAAGATACAGGACGAGCGATGTTTAAGCTGTCATATGCTCAGCTTAATTCAGCAATTAAGCGTGTAAAATTTGCCATGGCAAATAATGATGTGCGTTATTTTTTAAATGGCATGTTATGGGAAGTTAATAACGATAGATTTCGCACGGTTGCGACTGATGGCCATCGCATGGCAAGCTCTGAAGTGTTAATAGAAGATACTTTCCTAGATGCTGTTCAAGTTATTGTGCCAAGCAAGGCGATTAAAGAGCTAGAGCGCACATTGTCAGCGCCTGAAGATGCTGAAATTGAAGTGCAAATTGGTAAAAACTATTTCAGAATTATTCTGCCTGATTTTCAGTTTACATCAAAACTTATTGAAGGGCGTTTTCCTGATTATACAAGAGTGATTCCACCGAATAATACAAAGCTATTAGTCGCTAATCGTGTTGAGTTAAAACAGGCATTATTACGTACGGCAATTTTATCGAATGAGACGTATCGTGGCGTACGCTTAGAGCTTCAAGATAATGCTTTACTTTTATCAGCAAATAATCCAGAGCATGAAGAAGCACAAGATCAAATGGAAGTAAAATATAGTGACCAACCAATGGAAATTGGTTTTAACGTAAATTATCTTCTAAACATCGTTGATGTATTAGACTCAGAACACATTGATTTTTATTTTGATAGCCCGCAAATGAGTTTACTTATCAAAGATGATGAT
>JAQCCA010000254.1 GCA_027621155.1 Pseudomonadota bacterium
ATCATCAGGTTTTTTATTTAGAAAGGCACCTAAGGGTGCCTTTTTTGTTTCTACCTCCTGAGCTTTTCAAAAATACCCCCTTGTATTTTTATCAAAGCTAGCCATTTGCAAATCCGTAGCAAACGGCGTTCAGTGGCAAACAGCAGTGCTGCTTGTATATCCACTTCACCATTTCGAACTGACGAAGTGAAAACAGTTAGCGTCGATGATAGTGTATTTATCAAAAATACTTCCTGTATTTTTTTAAAGCGTAAAAATCAAAGGGAAAAATAAGAGCTAATGGGCTATACTCACGAATATATGGAGTATCTTTATTAGGTTTGATATGAAAATATATAATCATCGTGAACAAGGTGGTGTTTTATTAATTGCACTTATTATTGTTGCAGTGGTATCGATTTTGTCTGGCTCGATCTTATATATGCTTAAAACAAGCGTTGTTCAAAATCAAGCTATTGAAAATTACAATAATGCGCGCAATAGTGCATTTCTATCTTTAAAAAGCAATTTGGAAGCAAATGATTATTTATATACGAATACACCAGTAAGCTCAATGGTTAAAAATTATAGCTCCGGCAACTCAACCATTACGGTGACAAGCACAGTACTGTCGAATCTCAATGATGCTATTTTCCCTGATAGTGTTGCACTCAATAACCCATCCGCTGTACTGCAATATCATGTTGATATGACTGTAAGCGCACAATCACAACATCAAATAAATTATGTGGCTATTGTTAATGCGCCTAGCCAATATCGCCAAAAAAATGATTTGCTTTTCCCAATGACACAAAACGTTAATATCCCAACTTTGATTTCTACGAATTTAATTGCATCACAGCTAAATGGAAGTGGTACGTTAAATGATGGTTTAGCGGGGTACTTTGGAACGCTTACTACCAATAATACGCTATATAAATTAACTTACACGGATCTGCAAAATAATAACTATGATCTTGCTTTTCCTGAAAATACTTCATATCAGCTCATGCAAGGTTGGCGGGTTAGTAATGGAGATTGGCTATTGGGACTATATATTTATGATGTGAATAATGCTCGAGCTTATCAAACAGAAATTAGTTTGTTTGATTTGAAAAATTTATCTCAGTCAAATATATTTTCATCTTTGACTTGGCAAGAGATTATTGGAGAGCTGTTACCACCTCCAGCGGAATATGATCCTTTGCTGCAATATCCAAAAGGGACTTACATTTCTTATGATAATCAAGTGTTTGTTTCGCTCAAGCCAATAAATGTAGGGACAAACGAGGATCCTTATAACAATCCAAATGATTGGCGCTTAATTATTCCCGCTGGGGCTTACCCTGATTGGAATACAAATATCAAATACTATAAAGGGGATATTGTTACATATAATGGTGTGCAATATGTGGCTGAAGCGGATCAGGGAACCAATCAATCACCACCCACAAGCAATAATAAATGGTCAGTAGCGCAGTTTAATACCGCGCCATGGCAAGCATAAGTTTATAATCCTGGTGATTTTGTGACATATAATGGGTTTACTTTTGTCAATGTAGCAAAGAGTGGCGCTAATAAAACGCCATTTGATCAGTCTAGCCGTTGGCGTATAGTGCCACAAAATAATAATCCTTTAGTGTATGATGGAAATATTTTTTACACCGAAGGGTTGCGGATTGTTTATGATAATCAAATTTTTGTTAATATTGTTGGCACCAGTAACAACCCTTATCAAAATCAACAAAATAGGTGGCGAATTGATATCCCTGAAAATCAGGCACCAGACTACAATACAAATGTGCGTTACTATAAGGGTGATACAGTAACGAATCCAAGCTCGGGCATAAAATATATTGCAAACATTGCTTATAACAGCTCAATAAATCCAGGTACGTTTTCTCCCCCTAGCAGTAAATGGGATGTTTTGGTACCTTAAGTGTAGGAGTAAATGATGATACGTTGCTACTGTCGTTTTATATTAATCTGCTTTATTGGCATGCTGAGTTTATCTTTGGCTCTAGCAACACCTTTGCCTGTAGGCACAACGATAATTAATGCGAAATTTATTAATATCTATAATGATATGTATAGCCTAGTCATAACGCGTAATACGACAAATCAGATCAAAGCTTGGTTGTTTGATAACGTTGGTAATCAAGTTTCATTTGAGTATGGGTTTGGTACTATCGCTAATGTCAACAGTGCCTATATTTTACCAATTGATGCGAATGCCAACCAGAATGTAACTAAAGCGCTATTATTCTTATCCACGAGTTTAGGTCTTGAACGTATTATTGACGTGAGCCTAGACAATGAGCCTAAGATAACAGCCAATACGAATGTTTTGATAAACACAACACCGAGTCAACTATTGACTTATACCCCACAGATTTTGTATAGGGACGAAGATACTTACTTTTTAATCTTAAGTTATCAAAGCTCAATTGATATGTATATCTACACATATAATCCAACTTTCCCAGCGATCCCTTCTTTAACGCTAAGCAGAACGGTTAGTTTTTCGGGTGAAACAGTAAAACAAGTCATTCCGATGAAGGGCTTTGTCATTGTTGTTACAGAAAATGATGGCAGTCCACCAAATGGATTTGCTCATTTTATTGCACTGGCTGTTAATGAAGAATTTGCAACTATAAATTTAACCTCAACTGATGAGGTCTATTTGACTTATGATCCAGCAACTCAGAAGACATTGCTTAAAACAGCAACAGATTCAACAGGGGTTGAAATTCAAAATGCGCCTATGCCATACGGGGTGATTGGTATGCAATCAATACAATAAAATCAATTGTACATAAGGCACTTAATCTTATAGTATGGAGCCAAGTTTTGTGATCTTGATTTATGAATAACATGAAAAAAATTCTGCTGTGCGTTACAGGGAGTGTAGCTGCTTATAAAGCACTTGAGTTGACTCGGCTTTTAGTTAAAGAAAACTGTGAAGTTAAAATTATCTTAACTAAATCTGCAAAAGCCTTTGTTACAAGTTTGAGCTTTGAAGCTTTATCACAACATAAAGTT
>JAQCCA010000023.1 GCA_027621155.1 Pseudomonadota bacterium
ATCTGCAAGTCTATGCGATTGATCCCGACACCAATTTTTGCAATTCGCAAGATGGTTTTATTTCACCGTCACAGGCAACCTTACATATGGGACAAAAAAATGCCACCACCATTGCCGCCTATTTATTTAGCGCTTATGCCACTGACAAACCCGTCGTGCTTGAGACACAAAGCGGTCATGATAGCAACAATAACCCGTATTGCAACATCATCAATATCAAACAGGATGTTGATATCAATAATTTAAAAGCATAACAAAAATTAAAAACAACCAATATTTTAGGGATAATCATGATGATACAAACTCGTAAAACCATATTAAGCGCAGCACTTTGCCTTATGCTTGGCGCCTGCGGTGGCGGAGGCGGTGGCTCAGCAGATAATAGTGCTGCAAAAACAAATGTCTTAGATCAAATTGAAGCTTATGGTCATCTTGAGATTGATGGCAATACAACAAAAGATCAAACGATGGCATATGAGCGCTTTGCACCTGCTGTTTATACGGTCACATCCGACCACCTTAATCGTTTGGATATTGGCAAAGCACAGAAAGAAATCTTAATAAAATTTGATTTATCCACAAGCCCATCTAATGATTATGTCAATTATCTTGATATTCATGAGCCAAGTCTTCCTGATTTTACGCGCTGGCGCTCATTACCACAAAGTGCATCAACTTCTGAAACTATAGGCTTAAAAAAACGTTTACCTGAGGATGCCAATTACTATGAAAAAGGCGTTCAAATGCACATTAGTTTTAATGGCAAATATCCTTTTGATATCGAATTGATTAATCAATTTGTCGGTCTTAGTAGCGATGGAAAAAGTTTATTGTTTTATAGTACTCAAACACAAAAATATACTTATAAGCTCTTATCACCCCTTGTCATCAGATCAGCTTCATCATCCGGTGAATTAACACTTGATAATAACGCACACCTATCCTATTGCAAAATAACTCAAATAGATAATCCACCCTACTATAAAGAAATTGAAATTGCTGCAAATGACAAAAGCAGAGCAAGATTCTGTGCAGTATCTGCTAAAGCATCACAGTTTTATCTACGCCTTACTGGTGCTCAAGCCGCATTAAATGCCAATGATCAAGATACGTTTAAGGAGCTAAACACTCAAATAACACAAATCAATACCGCACTTCGCAAAGCCACTGGCGATAACTATGAGCAACTGTTAAAACAAAAAACACAGATTCAAGACAGTATTGATAAATTGGTTAGCATGGTTAAGCATTCTGTTATTTCATACACCATTACTCGCCCAGATCATAATTATATCTACTCAGGTATACAGTTTGAAATTGTCGAAACAGGCGTGCCTATTATCGATAGTAATGGTGAGTATTTATTGCCAATACTTAAGCTTAAGAACTTTGAGCCAATAAAGCCTTACCCGCAAGCAACTGTTTAAAAAAAATAAAAAAACTAAGATGAGAACAATAGGAAATATGAAAAAAACATTTTTTTTATTAGGTATTGGATTTGCCTATTTAAGTAGCACAGCAGCTTATGCCGACAGCATGTTTATTATTACGAATAACACTGCAAATTCCGTTTACGTTGCCGAAGCAACCCATGGTGATAGCGCAGGCTTTAATGGCAAAACCTATTACTGGCAAGAGATCAAACCCAGTCAACAGGCGCAGTTTCAAGCTTTAGACAGTAGCTATAGTGCTGCCTTTTATGCTGAGTCACACGATAAAGACGGCACTTGGAAATGGTATGGCGAGAAAAACGACAGTAATCCAAGCCAATTTGCCATTTGTGTCCCTCAGTTTAATGCTGTTGATGTGCGCCCTAGCCTAAATGATCAGGATCATCCACAGATCATGCCGTGGAATTTTGACCCTGCACATAAAGATACGCCTAACTGCTATGGCATGTTTGCGCCTCAAGCTAAAGTTTTAGATGCCAAAACGCATGCTGCGACCTGGGTATTGACGGAACAAAACGCATCGGATGTGCCTGCAGGGCAGCAAAAGCCCTTAAGCTTACTGACACTAAGTGGCGAGATTGCCAAGCAAATCACACCATTTGGCAAAGGCAGCAATCCGGATGTTTATAGCAGCATCGAAGATACATTAAGCAAATTGCACGATGGCGGGGTCTACTGATTTAGAGAATAGGTGTCTGATAATCAATACTGGATGACTAAGTTCAAAATAAGAGTAGTAAGTTTGCTATATTTGGATTTACTTCATAGACAAAACCATATCAGATTTGCTCTAGTTATCCAGAAAATTAAATAAACAAGGATAATATAATGAAAAAATTATTTCTCTACAACGTCTGTATATTTTTACTTCTGAGTCAATCAAAAGCTGAAACTCTAATTCAAACCTGTTTAAAGCAATCTTCATATGCTATTACTATTGAGGGTATTGCAGGAGCCTCTGGTAAAAGTATAAAAACTGCAAGCTGTGATAACTTTAATGCCTCACAAATTCCTCATGACGGGCATTTTGCTGTATATGACAATTACGCAATCACTTGCGGACCTCAACTTATGAACTGTATGCAAAACAGCTCGAATGACTTACAAAAACAGATTGATAATTTAACCAACCGCTATAATACTGATATTGGCAATATTAACAATCGCTTTAATGGTGATGAAGCGGCTATCAACAATAATCACAACAATGTTTTAGCTCAGATTCAAGCAACCAATAACAGCATTGCATCTATGGTAACCAATACGGTGAATCAACAGCTGCTAGCGCAAGTATCACAAAACTTACCGCAAGTGGTACAAAGCCAGCTAACACCAGAGTTGATTGCCAAAGGTTTACAAAGCCAATATCAAACAGCGATTAATACCAAGTTCAAACAAAATAGTGGCGCACTCTATATCCGTGGATTTATGACGCAAGTCAATGAAAACGGTGGTCAAGATCTTCAAGTTTATGCTGTTGACGATAAGGATAATTTTTGTAATTATCAGGATGGTTTTAAATCGCCGGCGCAAGCGACTTTATATATGGGGCAAAAAAATGCGACGACCATTGCCGCCTATTTGTTTAGCGCTTATGCCACCGGCAAGCCCGTCGTGCTTGAGACCCAAGGTGGTAAAGATGGTAGCGGCAATCCCTATTGCAGTATTGTTAATATTAAGCAAGATGTTGATGTGAATACTTTAAAAGCATGATATGCGTTCCCACGCTCCCGCGTGGGAACGAGTAACGTATCGTCATATTTGGGCTTGCCCCGAATAGCCACATAGCAATATAAAAAACTAGGGTTACGCATTTTAGATAAAACTATGGTTTTAAAAACACCCCTTCAGCCTGCGGCTGCCACCCCTCTTGTAAAGAGGGGAATTAGGCAAAGGTGATTTTATATTCCCCTCTTTACAAGAGGGGTGCCGAGCTTGTGAGGCGGGGCGTTGAATTAGCAAAATTGCATAACTACAGTAAAAAAGAAAATAACAGGGATAATCAACAATGCAGCAAAGCTTAGCGCTTTTTTTCTCAAAAGAGCTTCTGATCAAAGCGATGATGATTGCTACTCCAGTAATTATCGTTGCCCTTGTCGTTGGCATTGTGGTGAGTATTTTGCAGGCCATTACGCAAATCCAAGACAGCAGTTTGAGCTTTATTCCTAAAATTATTGCTGTGGCTTTGGTATTGATGTTTTGTGGCGGCTGGATGTTAAGCGAGTTAAGCGAGTATGCCACAAGCCTGATAAACCATATCCCTCAGTATATTTAGGTGCTGCTGTGCTGATTTCCTTTGCGCCCAAACTGTTGTTATTAACGTTGTTAATTAGCATTCGTTTGGGTATTGTTTGTTTGCTGACACCTTTGCCAATTTTAAGCTATATTCCAAGGATCGTGCGCATTTTAGTCGTATTAAGCTTTGCATTGATGTTGGCATTTAACTTGCCCTTTGATCAACTTAATTTGCAGTCACTGTCTCTTGTGAAAGCCATCCTATATGAAATAATCATTGGTAGCTTATTCGCCCTAGCGATTTTTTTAACCTTTGCTTGTTTTAGCTTTGCTGGCAATCTGATTGAAACGCAAATGGGGCTTAATGCCATGGGCACTTTAAACCCAAATGCCAGTGAACAATCACGCTTACTGGAGAGCTTTTGGTTACTTGTAGCCACCATGTTGTTTGTGGTAAGCGGCGGCTTTCGTCGATTCTTTGGTGCTATCGCACAAAGTACCCTCTTTGATGCCAATATCACCTATTTAAACAGTCAGGCAAGTATCAGCTACCTAAGCATTGCATTTGGCAAGGTGTTTATCTTTGGCTTGATGCTTGCCTCTAGCGTTATGTTTGGCATTTTTTTATTGGATATCACCCTTGGCATCATTGCACGCATTATGCCGCAAATGAATATCTACTTTGTCAGCTTACCATTAAAAATCACGTTGGGATTATGGCTGATGACACTTGCAATTGATGCAAGCAGCCACTTCACCAATCAACTGCTTGGCGAATTTCTAGCGCGTTTTCTAGGGATAAGCTATGGCTGAAAAAGCATTTAACCGTAGCGAGAAGGCAACACCTTTTAAGCTTAAAAAAGCCAAACAAAAAGGGCAAAGCGCCAAAAGCATGCTATGTAATCAGCTGATGGTGCTGATTATTGCAGGCGTAGGCTTACTATGGCTTAGTGCAAGTATCACCAAAGCACTAAAAAGTGATTTTTACACCCTTTTGCATTTAAGTGGTGGTTTTAATTTTAGCTTTAGTAATTGGCAATATCTGGCCAGCACCCTATTGTCAAAGCTACTTGGCACTATCATGCCAATATTTTTGGCAGTTATCCTGGCAGTTGTGCTTGGCAATCTGCTGCAATCTGGTTTTATTTGGAGTTTTGAACCTATGAAGCCAGATGTTAATCGTTTAAATCCAGTTAGTGGCTTTAAACGCCTATTTAACTTAAAAATGGTGTATGAACTCGTTAAAAACTTATTGTTGTTCACAATCCTATGCTTGGTTGTTTACTACTGCTTACACTCACAGATCAACACACTGTACCAAATGACGCAAACGTCACCACAACATTATGGCACAGTCGTTAGTCACGCTGTGGTTCAAATGAGCAAATATGTCGTTGCAGTTATCGCACTGGCGGCAATTATTGATGTTTTATTTACACGTTGGCGCTTTAACAAAGAGATGATGATGAGTAAGCAAGAACTCAAAGACGAATACAAACAGCAACAAGGCAGTCCAGAGGTTAAACAAAAGCGCAAACAGCTCTTGCGTCAAAGTTACCAACAAGCACAAGCCATCACTCAGGTTCCACAGGCCGATATCATCATCACTAACCCCACGCATATCGCGGTGGCACTTGCTTATGATCAGCAACGCATGATTGCACCCAAAATCATTGCCAAAGGTCAAGATAAATTGGCGCAGCGCATCCGTCAAATTGCCAAAAAACATCATGTGTATATAACTGAAAATAAACCACTGGCACGCAAGCTATACCAACAAAAAACCGGCAGCTATATCGATATTAGCGACTATGAAATGGTGGCACATATGTTAAGAAAGGCATATCAAAACAAACAACAGGGAGTCTCTGATGCATAATAATTGGCAGCTCTTATTTGGCAAACGTAGTGAGCTTATTTTTGTTATGATGATTGTTGGTGTGTTGCTGGTGCTATTTATGCCTATTCCAGCATTTCTTTTGGATCTGCTTTTAATCATGAATCTAAGCTTTGCTTTGACCTTGTTTTTATTAACTTTCTATATCGATAAACCACTGAGTTTCTCGACCTTCCCATCATTACTATTAATTGCAACCTTGTTGCGTCTGGCCTTAAATATCTCCGCCACACGATTAATTCTTACCCATGCCGAAGCCGGCAAGGTCATTGAAGCAATTGGCACCTATGTGATTCAAGGGAATTATATTGTTGGACTTGTTGTATTTTTAATTTTAATTGTGGTGCAATTTATTGTTGTTACCAATGGTGCGCAGCGCGTTGCCGAGGTGGCAGCACGTTTCACATTAGATAGCTTACCTGGCAAACAAATGAGTATTGATGCTGAAATGAATCTTGGGCTGATTGATCACAACACGGCACGCAAGCGTCGTCAAGCCTTAGAAAAAGAGACAAACTTTTATGGTGCGATGGATGGTGCCAGTAAATTTGTCAAAGGTGATGCGATTGCTGGGATCATTATTATCTTAATTGATATTATTGCTGGCTTAAGTATTGGTCTATCGCAGCACGGCATGAGCTGGAATACAGCGCTACATACCTATACTTTGCTTACCGTGGGTGATGGAATTATTACTCAAATTCCGGCATTAATTATCTCGACGGCAACCGGCGTCATTGTAACGCGTGCGGCAACGGATGCCGAACTTGGGCAGGAAGTCAGTCGCCAAATAAGTGCCTATCCTAAAATTTTGGTTATGGTCAGCATTGGTTTATTTGTGCTATTGCTGTTGCCTGGAGTTCCAGGCATCCCAGTGTTTATCGTGCTGTGCATCCTCAGCTTTTTGGCATATATCACCGTTAAGCGCTTTAAAGCACAATCTCTTGACTCTAAGGAGCCACAAGCCACTGATGTGGCAATGGATACGCCAGAAAGTCATGCATTAAAAGCTGCATTAAATGTGCATCCTATTGCGATTTATTTACACCCTTCATTACAAACAATCAGTGGTCAGAACAATGAGGAGCTACACAAACGTATTACACAATTTAGACTGAAGTATGCGCAGGAAATTGGTTTTATCCTCCCTCCCGTGCATATTGCCATGCAAAACACGCTAGAGCTCAATCATTATGAACTCAGCTTCAATGAGGCTAAAGTGGCAATTGGCACCCTTGTGCCTCAGCATGAGCTTGCCATTAATCCGCATAATAGTCCTATTGATCTCACTGGCATTGCCACCACCGATCCAACCTATCACCTACCTGCCATTTGGGTAAGTGATCAGCAGATTGAAAAAGCAAAAGCACAAAAGTTGACGGTGGTTTCTGGCTTAAATGTATTAATGACACATTTTAGTCAAAAGGTACACCTCCATGCAACTGAGTTATTTACCCGTCAAGCCTTGGAGTATCGACTTAACGAGCTAAGAGCCACACATGAAACCTTAGTTGATGAGTTAATCCCCAATACCATCAGCCTAAGCCACCTACATCAGATTTTAAAGCAATTGCTTAAAGAGCAAGTTTCCATTCGTCATTTAACGATCATCTTAGAAGCAATTATGGATGAAGGAAAAGAGAACAACCAGCTTTCACACCTGATTGAAAAAGTCCGCCAACGCTTGGCAAGCTCGATTTGCCAAAGTTTACTTAAAGATCGTGATGCACTGCATGTTTTGACCTTAGAACCACAGCTTGAGCATCAACTGCAAAAGGCGTTACAGGAGAATAATTATCAGGCGTTGGCACTGGCACCTAATGTACTAGAAAGCTTTAGCAAATCACTATTAAAACAGGTTGAAAAGATGCTTGCACAGAACCATACTCCCGTACTATTAACCAATACCACTTTACGTAGGCATGTTCATAGTTTAACAGAGCGCATTTTCCAACAGCTATCGATTATATCGATTGACGAGATTCCGCAACATATTCAGCTTAGATCGTTTGCGACGATCACAGGAGTTCAGCATGCTTGATGCTATTCATGCAGCGCAATATGCGCTCAATCAAACGCAAACCCAACTGGATGTTACGGCACAAAATATTGCCAACGTCAACACCCCAACCTATAAGGCTGAGCGTTATTACAATCCTGGGATCAACAGTGTGGATACAACTATAAATGCCATGAATACCGATAAACGGCAGCAGCCAATTCGTTATAACTTTGCACAAGGCAATGCCATCTATACCGCACGCCCATTAGACATTATGCTCAAGGGGGACGGATTTATGCGCATTCAGTGGCAAGACCACGATTACTACACACGACTTGGTCAGTTACATATTGGTAACGATGGCAACCTTTATACCGTAAATGGCGCACGCGTACTTGGTTTAACTAGCACCATCCCCAACAACGTCGAAAAGCTAAGTATTGATACGCATGGCATTATCTGGGCGGATCAGCGTCAAATAGGACAGCTTGAGCTGGTTAATTTTACCGATCCTGCAAAGCTTTCTTATCTTAGTCATGGGATGTATCAGGCAACGCCATCTGCTGAGAAAAATACCACAGAGGTGCAGGTTATCCAAGGCTATCTAGAGGGCTCAAATGTCAACAACGTCGATAGCATGATGGCGATGATGCAAATCTCACACGACTTTAACGCATCACAAAAGGTGGTTCAAACCTATGATGAGATGCTTAACAACGCAATTAATGATATGTAATAAAAAATAGTAAGGGTATTAACGATGAGTAATGACGCATTAGCTATTGCAGCAACAGGAATGAAAGCACAGCAGTATGAAATCGATGCGATTTCAAATGACTTTGCCAATATTAACACCAATGGCTACAAAAGTAGCAATGTCAACTTTGCTGATGTGATGTACAAGCCCGCTCAAACGACCCAAGGTTTGGCTGAGCAGACGCAAGATCAGCTAGGTGTCGGCACTATCGTTGAGTCAACGACTAAGAATTTTGCATTAGGGGCACTAAAGCAAACACAAAACCCAGAAAATATTGCGATTAACGGCAATGGTTTTTTTGAAATCACCCAAGCCGATGGTAGCTATGCCTACACGCGCAGCAACACACTTAAACCAGATAGTGATGGCTATCTAGTCACACAAGGTGGGTATCGCTTATCCGACAACATTCAGTTACCGCCTGATACGGTCGCTTATCAGATCGGTCAAGATGGCACCGTAAGTGTGCGCTTGAATAATCAAACGGATTTGATGGAGATCGGCCATATTCAGTTAGCGAAGTTCATGGATCCTGGCGCATTGACTGCCAAAGGGGATGGGCTTTATGTCACCAACAATCAATCGGGTGAAGCCTACCTTGATGCACCAGGGCAAAATGGTCTTGGTGTGCTTGCACAAGGCATGATCGAGGCCTCAAATGTCAATATGGTAGAGGAAATGATGCGTCTAACCATGGCACAACGCGCTTATCAGCTTAATGCTAAAATTGCCCAAGTGTCTGATGAGCTTGATAAACAAACCAATGAGCTACGCCGCTAATGAGAATGAGTCATGTTAATGCTTACCATCCATGGCGCTGGATTGCTCGCATCCATGCGGCAATGACGGGTTGGGTGTCATCCGCTGATTCATTACTGTCATCCTCCGACTTGATCGGAGGATCCACTATTACTGGCAAACAACCGTTTAAGTATTTTGCTTTCTTGGTATTGTTATCTACTCATCTATGCTATGGCTCCTCGACGCTAATACTTAACCTTAAACCACATGTAACTATCGCTAAGCCAGATATCTACCTAGGTGATGTCGTAAGCGCAAAAGAAGATGATCTTCGCGTCTGCATGATGCAGAACCCGTGGCTTGCACATGCGCCTAAATACAATCAATCGCTTGCTTTATCACAAGAGCTAATTGCCAAGAAGCTGCATCAGCAACGTGCTAACATCTGCAAAATTAACTGGCAAGGTAATAATCAGGTAAACGTTTGGCGCAGTGGTCAAAACCTTGATATTAAAACAATTGAAACACAGGCGCAAACTAAGCTTAAAGATGCTTTACAGCAACGTTACCCCCACGCTAACATCAGTTTATCACTTAACCGTCCCCTGCAACCCGTAGCGGTTGCACCAGGGAAAATAAGTGTTCGCTATGAGCTAAAAGGCAATATTGCCCATCGCATACCCGTTAATGTTGCGATCTATGTCGATGAGCAAGCAGCCTTAAATATCACTCTTTGGTTTAATGCAAACATACAGCTTAAGAGTTATCAATTACAGCAAGCTATTGGTCGCCATACGCCTATTACTGTGCAAATGCTAAAACCCATTGTCATTGATCTAGCACAATCGCCAGATTGTGTTATAGACAGCAACTACCTTCAAAATCGGTGGAGTCGTCTGGCGTTGCCTATAGATCACATCCTGCAAACTAAAGATCTTGAGGTAATCGATCAAGTTTCTACCGGACAAATCATTGACGTGACTACCCATAGCGATAAAATCACCCTTCAATTCAAAGCACGTGCTTTAAATGATGCTGCGTGCCATCATCTTGTTTTGGTCGAAAATCTCAACACTCATGAACGCTACTATGTCACTGTGACAGGCAATGCCAAAGCCACAACTGACACTGCCCTTTCTACATATAAGGAAACATCATGTTAAAACAAATCTGCCAAGCTGAAAAAGAGGCAAAAAAGGCAAAAGTCATGCAAGGTTTGGGCTATGCCCAAAGCAAATCTAAGCACGGTTCAAGCTTAACCCGAATATATGCCATGATGCACAAACCATTGTGTCATGGTTTGTGCCTGACTCTAAGTGCACTGGCACTTATTGCCGCTAGTAATCAACTGGTATATGCACAAAATTTATTTAACGATCAACAATTCCAAGCACTAACGACAGATCAGCGCGCAATGCAGGTTGGTGATATTATTACCGTCCTTATTCTGCAAAACAGTACCGCACGATCCTCAGCTGATCTATCGACCAATAAAAATACCAGTTTGAATGCACAAGCCAGTACCAATGGCTCGCTTAACAAGATCGGCGCAGGTGTTGGCGTATCTGATAAAGGTCAAGGCGAAACCTCACGCGGTGGCAATATTAAAGCTGTGATCACTGTCAACATCACGGCAATTGAGCCTAATGGTAATTATGTCATTAAAGGACAGCAAGAGATGCTGATCAATGGTGAGAAGCAAAGCATTACCCTCTCTGGCATCATTCGCGCGCAGGATATCAGTGCAAGCAATACAATTTACTCCAGTCAAATAGCCAATGCTAAAATCAGTTATACAGGGGATGGCGCGCTATCCGATGCGCAGCGTCATGGGCTTTTTTACCGTATCTTTTCATTTTTAGGGCTTATTTAACCATGAAAAAAATCGTATATCTATTGATCTTATTTTTCTTATTGTGCTTTTCTGCACAACATGCAGCGGCAACACTTAAGGTGCGCATTAAGGATATTACACACTTTTCAGGACTGATTGACAACCCAGTGGTTGGCTATGGTCTAGTCGTTGGACTTGCTGGTACAGGCGATAGTAATCGTGCTAAACAAACGGTTCAATCTGTTGCCAATATGCTTAAGCAATTTAATGTCAATGTACCATTGGAAGATCTAAACCTGCGTAATGTTGCAGCAGTTATGCTAACTGCGAAGCTGAGTCCGTATGCTTATCAAGGCGACAAAATCGATGTACTGGTTTCTTCACTGGGTGATGCACGCAGTCTTGTTGGTGGCACTTTACTTATCGCGCCGATGAAAGCCGCGGATAATCAAACCTATGTTATTGCTCAGGGTACGGTTTCGGTCGGCGGCTATCAATATGACATGTTTGGTAATGTCGTTCAAAAAAATCATCCAACGGTAGGACTGGTTAGTAATGGTGGCATTGTTGAAAAAACACTAAGTAACCAATTGCTTAATACGCAAACAGGCAAGCTAGCACTGGTGTTAAATCGCGCTGATTTCACTACTGCAAAGCGCATTGCTGAGCGCATTAATAGCGACTTTGGGATTGAGATTGCCGAGGCTAAAAGCCCTGCTGTCATTGTAATTGTCGCACCAATGGGCAATAACCTAATCGATTTTATCAGTGATATTGAAGGCTTGAGCGTCACGCCTGATGATATACCTGTGGTTGTTGTGAATGAACGCACCGGTACGATTGTTACCGGTGGGGATGTCGTGTTAGACAGTGTGAGCATCTCGCAAGGTGATCTCAAAGTCACGATTCAAACAGATTACAGCGCCTCACAACCATGGCTTGTGCGTCAAACTGGTGATGGCGTCAAGACCGTTGTGTTACCACACACGAAGATTGATGCCAAAGAAGCCGATGCGTCAGTGGTGAGCCTTAAAGCTGGTGCAACCATTGCTGATTTGGTCAGCGCATTATCTCAAGCACGAGCTAGCACGCGTGATGTTATCTCCGTACTGGAGGCATTAAAGCGCTCAGGCGCCTTACATGCGGAGCTTGTTGTGCAATGATAAACCACACTTTGTCATCCTCGTGTACTCGGATCACGTCCGAGTATGACATTCTTGATACGAAAATCCGTAAATAAGAGATACGTAATAAGAACAACAGACATTAAAACAACCGTAAGAAGGAAGAACAAATATGAAAAAATCTATTTTAGCAAAGGCTCTACTTGCTAGCGCATTAAGCATTGCCGGCATCGATACTCTGTATGCGGGCATGGCTAGTTGTTTGCAAGCTCATCCAGTCACAGTTCCTGCCCACATGCAAGGAAATGTTTTCCTTCACGCCTGGAGTCGAACATGTGTTTTTGCATCTACGGCAGAGCCTTGTGTTTCAGTTGTTCAAAATTGTATCGACTCTGAAATTCAAGCGGCTGCGCAAAATGCCATAAACAACGCCAATACCCAAGTCGGCAACCTTACTGGTCGTTATAATACAGATCTTGGCAATATTAACACGCGATTTACGAATGATGAGGCAGCAATTAACAATAATCACAACAATGTTTTAGCGCAAATTCAAGCCACTAATAATAGTATTGCCGGCACAGTGGCTAACACCGTAAATCAACAGCTACCAGCGCAAGTATTACAAAACTTACCACAAGTGGTACAAAGCCAGTTAACGCCAACTTTAATTGCCCAAGGCTTACAAAGCCAGTATCAAACCGCGATTAATACCAAGTTTAAGCAAAACAGTGGTGCCCTATATATTCGTGGCTTTGATACCACGGTGGATATGGATGGTCAGCAGGTGTTGAATGTGTATCCAGTTGACTCAACGCGTAATTTCTGTGCGGGTACAAGTACCGCTGAGAAACCTTATGCCAGCTTGTATTTATCACGAAAAAATGCCTCAGTTATCGCCGCTTATCTGTTATCTGCTTATGCCACCGGCAAACCGGTGGTTTTAGATACCGATGCGTATACGACCGAGGGGAACTACCACTGCGTGATAAAAAACATTAATGCTAGTGTAGATATTAATAGCTTAAAGGTTTGATAAGGATAAAATATGCTGCAAGATGTTACATTATGCTTATTACAACGCATGTTAGATGTAGACGAATTAAAACAGCAGGTCATTAGTAATAATATTGCTAATACGAATATTCCTGGATTTCAGCCACAACGCGTAAGCTTTGATAAAAGCTTAGCCGCCATTGCGGCATCTTTGCAAAGCGGGTCTAGCACCGATGAACCGCTTAATATGATTAACCATAGCGGTATTGATATTGAAGAAGCGACCACGCAAACAAGCTTAGACCAGCAGATGCTGCTGATGAATCAAACCTCTGTTGAGTACCAGAGCCTGGCTAAAGCAGCGCAGCAAAAATACAGTTTGTTATCGATAGCAATTAATGGGAGCAACCAATGAGTTACAGTGATATCTTTGCTATTGCCGGACAAGGAATGGCGTATGAGCAACTGCGCTTAGATACGGTTGCCAATAACTTAGCGAATTTGCATAGTATTGATTCAACAGGTGCGCCCTACCAGACACTACAGGTTGTTGCCACGGCTAAAGAGATGAGCTTTAGTGAGCATTTAAATGGGGTAAACGGTGGCATGGAGAGCATGCAAGTCATTGCTGAACAAAACCCTGCCAAGATGCGTTATGAACCAAGTAATCCGTATGCCAATGCGCAAGGCTTTGTTGCTTATCCAAACATCAACAAAGTAGATCAAATGATGACGATGATGGCGGCAAAGCGCGCTTATGAAGCTGACATTAAAGTCATTAACACTGCCAAAAGCATGGCGTTAAAAGCCCTTGAAATAGGAGATAAATGATGAGTAGTGGCATTGCTTTTTTAGCACCTCTGGATGCTATGCCCGCTATTGACAGTGATAGCAAGCTACAGGCGGTAAAAGCACACGATCGAGGCTTTGCGGCACTACTCACACAAGAGCTAAGTGCCGTTAATAACAGCCAGAATAATGCCGATCGCGCCGTACAAGATCTTGCCTTGGGTAAAACGAGTAACACACATACTGTGATGATGGCATTGCAGCAGGCAAAGCTTGAGCTGCAATTAAGCCAGCAGATTCGCAATAAGCTGTTGGAGTCATATCAGCAGATTATGCGCGAGCAAATTTGATGGGTAATGTTGAATGATGAATTTTAAATCAATGGCGCTGCCTTGAGCATTTTACTACCCCGCCTCTACGACCCTGCCGATAATGATGGAATTCTGGCGTTTCCACATGGGAACGGGAATATGACCTCTCCCCTCGTGGGAGAGATCGACTTGTCTGGATTGGTCAGCAAGCCGAGTGAGGGGGAACCATATGCATTCCCACGCGGGAGCGTGGGAACGAGTAAATACAAGCGCTATGTGGTGAGAAGCTTTAATGCTTACCCTCCATGGCATACTGAATTATCGGCTTCCATGTCGATAATGACGAGTTGCGGGGATACCCAAAAACTTATCTTCCGCGTGCATGACACGGGGATCCATAAAATAAATAACAAGAATTGAAATGCTAAAAGAATGAAAAAAGAAGGATTAAAAAAATGAAGCGAATTGGTTTAAAAACAATTGTCTTATTACTTACAATGGCAAATATAGTAGGCATTGGGCATGCTGATATTCGAAGTTGTATGAAACAGTTCACCTACATAATGCATACGATTGGGGGGGATCAACAATATAATTGCGTGGACTTTACTTCTCTCGGATATATCGATTATTGCACCCCTCATTTATATGATTGTGTTCAAGCAGAAATTAATGCCAACACACAAAATGCCATTAATAATGCCAATACACAAGTCGGAAACCTTACCGGTCGGTATAATATAGATCTTGGCAATATTAACACACGATTTACGAATGATGAGGCAGCAATTAATAATAATCACAACAATGTTTTAGCTCAAATCCAAGCAACGAATAATAGCATTGCCGGCACCGTGACTAATACGGTGAATCAACAGCTACCAGCGCAAGTGAGTCAAAAACTGCCACAAGTGGTGCAAAGCCAGTTGACACCGGAGTTGATTGCCAAGGGTTTACAAAACCAGTATCAAACGGCAATTAATACTAAGTTCAAAGCAAATAGTGGCGCACTTTATATTCGTGGCTTTGAGACGACGGTGGATATGGATGGACAGCAACTACTTAATGTTTATCCGGTGGATACTGAGCATAATTTCTGTGCTGGGACAACCTCTGCAGAGAAGCTTTATGCCAGCTTATATCTTACGCAAAAAAATGCCTCAGTTATTGCTGCCTATCTTCTTTCGGCATATGCCACGGGCAAACCGGTTGTGTTAGAAACCGCTTCTTATACCGCTGAAGGGAATTACCATTGTGTTATTAAAAACATTAATGCTAGTGTAGATATTAATAGCTTAAAGGCTTGACCCGAATATCCACTAAGAGCAAAAGAGCATAAGTGAAGTGAAATCATCAAATAGCAAAAAATAGAAAAATAAAAAAATAGAAAACGACTATGTTAGAAACCTTAAAACAATTTATTTTTACCAGCAAAAAACGTGCCATTGGTTTTATTGGTGGCTTGCTTGGCGTTGTCATTATTACCATTTGTTTATTTAGCTGGTTACTGATGCCAAATTATGCCATTTTATTTAGTGATGTCACGCCAGAAGAAGCAGCCCAAATCACGCGCAAGCTTGATCAGCTCAAAATTGACTATCAGCTTAAAGAGGAGGGTCAAAGCATTTTAATTGATCAAAGTCTTATCGCTAAAACACGGCTAAAGCTCCTTAGTAATGGTATTAGTATGAGTGCCCATACCGGTTTTGAGTTATTTGATAAGAATGACTTAGGAATGACTGATTTTAGTCAAAAAATCAACTATCAACGTGCACTACAAGGGGAGCTTGAGCGCAGCATTGCTAGTTTGACCGAAGTTAAAGATGCGCGTGTCCATTTGGTACTGCCTCAAAATTCCTTGTTTAGTGATAATCAGAACAAGCCTAAAGCTGCTGTCAATCTAAGCCTCAAACCATTTGAGAAGCTTACGCGTGCTGAGATTCGTGGCATTCAGCGTTTGGTTGCCTATTCTGTACCTAAGCTTGATGAGCAAAATGTTAGTATTATTGATCAAAATGGTCAGGTGTTAACAGTACAAAGTAGTGATACATCTGTTGATTTAAGCGATAAGCTGCAACAGCAACAGCAGATTGAGACTTATTTAAATGCTAAAGCAAATGCCATTTTGAATACTATTTTCCCCGCTCAGGATGCTTTTGCGCGTGTTAGCGTTAATCTTGATTTTAACCAGATCAAGCGCACACGTCAGCGTTATTTGCAGGATAACAGCGAGGATCCACTGCAAAAAGATACACAAAGCAAAGGGGTAGTCAGCCACATTCGCGAAACCAAAAACAGCACAAACACACCAAACTCCACCCACAGTGATGCGCAGGAAATCGACTACAAGGTCGGTAATGAGGTGGAGCAGATGATCATAGTACCTGGCAGTATTAATGCACTTTCTGTCAGTATTATCGTGCCACAGAACACGAGCACCAGCAAAATGGATGAGATTAAACAACTTATTGCCAGTGCTGTTGGTGCCAATGCTAAGCGTGGTGATCAAATCTCAATTGCCGCCTTAGGTCACAATGCGGATGCACCAGCGGAAAATGTAACAACCATGCCGGTTATGCACCCTACTGAGCCATTACCGCACCTAAGCCCTGCTAACAACACTATAAGCGCACAAGCGCAGCTGATAAAGCTGTGGCAAACCCAGCCGTTATCAATCAAGTTGGCTCTTATGGTGTTATGCGCCTTTGCCATTTTTGGTTTATTAAGTTTATTAATTTGCGGCACTGTTATTTATCGACGTCGAGCCCAGAGATTATCTGATAAGGATAAAGAGCAGCTCTTATGTGCACTTAATCACTGG
>JAQCCA010000255.1 GCA_027621155.1 Pseudomonadota bacterium
AAAATAATAGGTAACACTAAATGCTAATAGATGAGCGCCTGTGCCAAAATCCTCACTAATACTTGGTAAAGAGGGAACATAAATGTCAGAGACGAAAATGCCTAGCATTGAGGTGATCATAATAATAAAAACGAAAATAACCTTAGCCGATGTAGATGCCTTGATATGTAACATGAATTTTGCCCAAAAAATGTATATTGTTGCTTTGTAAAATGAACGCCAGTTCAGTATAAAGTAAAACGTTTTTTTGTGCTAGACGGATTCTGGGAAAGTTTGTAGTGAAATTGTAATCATTGGGTGCTTAATTAAAACAACTAAAACAGATGTTCAGATGATTCATTGGTTATTAAGCAGTTACTATCAGCATATATGCGTTCTTGATCACATTCACGTGTATCAAATAGATTTTCATCATATAAGTGACTAGGGACAACATTACTAAGTGAAGCAAAGATATTCTGTGGAATAATCGGGTTTTGTTTGGATAGCTCATGAATGAGGTTTTTTACCTGCTGACGCTTTAGATTTTCCTGCGTACCACATAGGTTACATGGGATGATTGGAAAGTTTTGCTCTTTGGCAAAGCGGGCGATATCGCGCTCTTGGCAATAAACCATCGGTCTGATCACCACATTTTGCTTATCTTCGGTTAATAGCTTGGCAGGCATTGACTTGACTTTTCCTTGATAAAACATCGACATTAATGCCGACTCAATCACATCATCCCGATGATGTCCTAACATGATTTTATCAATGTTGTTATCACGTGCGAAACGGTAGATATTGCCGCGACGTAAGCGTGAGCATAACGAACAATAAGTTTTATTTTCAGGCACTTTATCAATCACGACAGAATAAGTATCACGCTTTTCGACAATATATTTAATGTTGTGATCTTCAAGATATTGCCTTAACCCAGAGTCATCCCAGCCTGGCTGGGTTTGATCTAAAGTGTAGATAATTAAATCAAGCTCATAAGTGCCATTGGCGATTAAATCGTGCATGACTTTAACCAGTGTGAAAGAATCTTTGCCACCGGATAAGCAAATCATCACCTTGTCACCTTTTTGCAGCATTTTATAATCGGCGATTGCTTTGGTGATATAAAAATGAAGTTTTTTTTCTGTTTGCGTCATGGTGTTATAGGCTCTTTTTAAATAAACGCTCTTTTTCACGTTTCCAATCATGCTCTTTAGAGGCTTGGCGTTTGTCGTGTAGTTGTTTGCCTTTGGCGATTGCGATCTCAATTTTAACGCGTGAGCCTTTCCAGTACATTGCCAATGGCACAATCGTGTAGCCTTTGATATCGACTTTACCTAAGAGCTTATTGATTTCTCTACGGTGCAATAATAGTTTTCGTGTTCCTGCAGGAACAGGGACAACATGAGTTGATGCAGAGTGCAGAGGTGTAATCAATGCATTAAAAAGCCAAGCTTCATTGTTTTTAACATGAATGTGACTATCAGTTAGTTGCACGCGACCTGCGCGGATGCTTTTAATTTCCCAACCTTGAAGCACAATACCTGCTTCAAAGCGCTCTTCAATTAGGTACTCATGAAAAGCTTTTTTATTTTTAGCAATCGTACTACTGGTTGCCGTTGATTTTGGTTTTATCTTTGCCATTGTTTTGCAAAATAGTGCATAAGCGTTACAATAGCCAAGATTCTAACATGAACTTATGACATAAGAGAAACACTATGACAACAATTCATCGAACGGCATTGGTTGAATACAGTGCTAAAGAGATGTATGACCTTGTAAATGATATTGATAAATATCCTCAATTTTTACCCATGTGCCAAGCAGTAGAAGTGCACATGCACACCGAAACCGAAGCTGAAGCGACACTCAAAATTGCCAAAGGTGGCGTTAAGATTGATTTTGGTACGCACAACGACATGATCCCAGGCAAGGAGATTAAGATACGATTAATTAAAGGTCCCTTTAAGCGTTTATTGGGTGTATGGCATTTTATTCCTTTAAATGATAAAGCTTGTAAGATAACACTTGATTTAGAATTTGAATTTTCCTCCAAAGTCATGGCATTAGCATTAGGTGTTGTTTTTAATACGTTGGCTAATACGATGCTTGATGCTTTTTGTAAGCGTGCTAAGACAGTATATGGAGCAGAAGCTGTATGAAAGTAGAAGTGATTTATGCTAACCCACAAGAGCAAAAGCTATATCAACTTGAGTGTGATGAAAATACCTCTGTCAAAGATGTGATTACACAAAGCGGGGTGTTAAGTGATTTTCCTGAGATTGATTTAAATGTGCAATCAATAGGTATTTATAGTGAAGTTGTGACACTCGATTATATTGTAAAGCCTGATGATCGTATTGAAATTTATCGAAAACTCACCATTGATCCCAAGGATGCCAGAAGAATTCGTGCTGAAGAAAAGCGCAAAAAAGATGGATTAAAACTGTTTGGGGCTTAAATTTTAAATTGTGCGACGGCGTCGCGCAATTAACTAAAAACGAGAGACGGTGTATCTCGGATTAAGTAGACTACATGATTAATATGCTTGTGCATGTTAATAATAAGGAGAAAAACATGAGCATTTGGAAAACACCTGTAACACTAGAACAAATGAATGAGCGAGGGGAAGGTTTATTCTCTGACACTTTAGGTATTCGCTTTACTGAATTAGGTGATGATTATTTATTAGCAGAAATGCCATTGCAGAAAAAACACAAGCAGCCATTAGGAATAATGAATGGCGGGGTTTCTTGTGGGATTGCTGAAACCGTTGGTAGTACTGCCGCGAATTATGCCGTTGATCTGACAAAGCAATATTGTGTTGGATTAGATATCAATACCAATCATATTCGTCCGGCAATAGAAGGTGTGTTAACAGCTAAAGCCTATCCACATCATATCGGACGCACAACGCATGTATGGGCGATTGAAATTATCGATGACAAGGGTCGTTTGATATCAATCAATCGTTTAACGATGGCTGTCAAGGATCGCTAAATTGCAACATGCAAAACTCAAATGGC
>JAQCCA010000256.1 GCA_027621155.1 Pseudomonadota bacterium
AAAATAAAAGAAATATATTAAGTTAATACATTAAGGTGTAAGTTATGAATACAATAACATTAAAAAATAACTACAGAAAAAGAAACTATTCCCTGCATGATGTTGTTTTTGTCATGCTGGTTATTGCAGCCCTTGGGTTGATGTATTATGCATGGATTGGCATGCATCAAAGCTTTATTAATGAATCATCTGTGGCGGCAATATCACTAGATCCAAGTCATCTGCCTTACTATACATTGCGTACGGTGATGCGCTTACTCATTGGGATGGTGTGGTCGTTTGCTTTTGCCTTAATTGCAGGTTATGCGTGTGCAAAGAATAAGCATGTTGCACGTATTTTACTGCCGATTATTAACTTTATGGAATCAGTGCCTTTGCTGGGTTTCTTAACGTTTACCACGGCATTCTTTTTGTTTTTATTTCCGCGTTCAGTGATGGGGCTTGAGGCGGCAGCAATTTTTGGCGTGTTTACCTCACAAGCATGGAATATGGCATTAATCGTTTATCAGACCATTCGCATTGTGCCGGATGAGGTGATTGATGCATCGCATGTCTACAAGTTAAATGCATGGCAGCGTTTTTGGAAGATTGAGATGCCTTATTCAGTGCCTGGGCTTTTGTGGAATGTAATGGTGTCACAATCTGCTGCATGGTTTGCGCTTGTTGCAACAGAGGCGATTCCTGTGGGTGATAAAGATGTCATGCTACCGGGCGTTGGTGCGTATATAAGTACTGCACTTGACCAAGCCAACGCGTTAGCAATCGTATATGCGTTGATTGCGATTATTTTGACGATTGTTGCTTTTGATCAGTTGGTATTTCGTCCATTGGTCAAATGGTCAAAAAAGTTTAAGTATGAACAGATAAATATCAGTGGTGCGCATAGCTCGTGGATGCATGATTTATGCACTAAATCAACGTGTTTTAATGCAATTGCTAAAGGCATTAAAACGGTGAGTTTTTACTTCATTAATTCACCAACAATTATTGCCAAAAAACTATCGCTGCCGCAGTTATCACTCACGCCAGCAGTTCGACACTTATCAACAGCAATTTGGTATCTGTGTATTGTTACCTTAGCTATTTGGGCAGGTGTTTCATTATGGAAGTTTTTCCCTAATGGCGATATGACCTACCTATTACCACTGATGTGGGAGACGACGTATCGTGTCGCAATTGCCATGGGGTTAAGTATCGTGATTTGTACACCTCTAGGTATTTGGGTTGGGATTTCACCGAAGCGTACCAAAATGTTGCAGCCAATTATTCAGATAATGGCAGCTATTCCGCAACCGATTTTCTTCCCAATCGTGGCGATTTTACTCATGTTCGGTGGTGGTAGTTTAAGCATCTGGGCAATTCCGCTCATTATGACAGGCACTTCTTGGTATGTATTGTTTAATGTGATTGCTGGCGCCTCAGCTTTGCCATCGGATTTAATTGAGATGTCACGCAGCTTTCATTTAAAGGGAACTAAATGGTGGTTTAAGTTTGCAATCCCTGCGGTTTTCCCCTACATCGTTTGCGGGATTATCAGTGCCGCGGGTGGCGCGTGGAACTCAGCAATTGCTGCGGAGCTGATCACCTGGGGGGGTGAAACGATTTCAATCAGTGGTATTGGCGAGCTTGTGTCGCAAACAACCAGTAATAACCAAGTAGCAGAAGCGGCATTAGCAGTCAGTGCGATGTGTGTGCTTGTCGCATTGTGTGTGATCTTTATCTGGAAGCCTTTGTATAAGCTTGCGGAAACAAAATATAAAATTTAATCGTTGACCATCGTTTCTTTGCCAACCTTATCATCAAAACGCAAATGACAGAACGGGTGATGATCTTGGCGAAGAAGCGTGAAAAGAGGATTTGAAAATGAAAAACAATGTACTTATCGAATGCCAAAATATCGAACTTTATTTTGAAAAAGACAAAAAGCACTCACTTAAAGTGTTGGATCGTATTAATTTCACATTACATGAAAATGAAATCGTTGCCATCTTAGGTAAATCAGGTGCCGGCAAATCAAGCTTCTTACGCATTGCTGCGGGGCTTTTACATCCAAGCTACGGTTCAGTGCTTTACAAAGACAAGCCAGTGACTAAGTCACTTGATAATATGAGTATGGTATTTCAAAACTTTGCATTGCTGCCATGGTTGAACGTGGTTGACAATATTCTATTTGGCAGTGATGCATTGGGTATTTCACGTAAAATAAGTGAACCCAAAGCGCATGAGTTGATTCAAAAGATCTCATTGCAAGGGTTTGAAAAAGCTTATGTTAATGAGCTCTCTGGTGGTATGAAACAACGTGTTGGTTTCGCGCGAGCGCTTATGGTCGAGCCTGAGATTTTATTCTTAGATGAGCCGTTTTCATCCCTTGATATTACTACGGCAAATACTCTGCGTAGTGATATATTAAACCTATGGCTTAAGAAGCAAATCCCAACAAAATCAATGGTAGTGGTAACTCATAGTGTCGAAGAAGCCGTGATGATGGCAGATCGCGTTATTATCTTTGATAACCATCCGGGTAAAATTGCCTATGAGCATGCGTTAAATATCCCGCGCCTAAGAGATAAGCGCTCAGCAGAGGTGTTAAAGCATATCGATCTTTTAGAGCAGAAGCTGCATAGCGTGAATCTGGGCAAAAAAGAAGATAAAGTGTTAACGATTCAGCCGTAAGGGTAATTAATTTAGAAGAATCGAATACACTCTTTTAATATACCAATAACTTTGTGTTTTGTTTGATCAAATTCCTCCATGGCATTTTGATCCTCATTCATTAAAAAGGTTTTTTGCACTTTATAAGTTCGGTGTAAAGTCATTTTTTTTTGCACTCTATCTAAAACTAAAGCTATATCGCCGTTATGAATGAATTCAGTGGTTTCAAAAACTAGGATGTCACCCATGGCAAGGTTGTTTTTAGGTATTTCACGTGCATTTAAGACCGCAAATAATTTTTTTGTAGGTATGTTTAAG
>JAQCCA010000257.1 GCA_027621155.1 Pseudomonadota bacterium
TCCCACATCCCTACGATTTTTTTCATGATGAACCAGGCTTTAACTACAGGCTACCAAATTTAAATGCAGCTTTGGGCTGCGCACAAATGGAGGTTTTGCCTATGTTTCTTCATCAAAAGCGTTTGATTGCCGAACAATATAAGGCATTCTTTGCTAATACACAGTATAGCTTTGTTGAAGAGCCGTCTTATGCAAAATCAAATTACTGGCTAAATGCAGTTATCTGCCCAGATAGCGCATCACGCGATAGATTGTTAAAAGAAACCAACGAAGCGGGGGTAATGACTCGACCTGTTTGGAAGTTGATGCACCATTTACCTATGTTTGAAAGTTCACCAAGAGGCGATTTAACGGTGTCTGAATGGGTTGAGGCACGCCTTATAAACATTCCTAGCTCGCCGATAAGTTTGGAGGTTTAAAATGCCAACAAAAGTAGCAGTTTTTACTGGCACCCGAGCAGAATATGGACTTTTATACTGGCTTATGAAAGATATACAAGCGGATGCCGATTTAACTCTTCAGTTGCTGGTTTCAGGCATGCATTTATCACCAGAATTTGGTGAGACCTATAAGCAAATAGAAGCTGATGGGTTTAAAATTGATGAAAAAATTGAGATATTACTATCATCTGACACTGCTGTAGGCACGGCAAAAAGTATGGGGTTGGCAGTATTGGGCTTTACTGACGCTTTGTCTCGTCTTGCGCCTGATATTTGTATTATTTTGGGTGATAGGTTTGAAGCTTTATCAGCAGCTCAAACGGCTATGATTTTGCGTATACCCGTTCTCCATATACATGGGGGTGAAATTACTGAAGGGGCTTATGATGATGCTATTCGTCATGCTATTACCAAATTGAGTTTTCTTCATGCGACATCCACAAATGAGTATCGCAATAGAGTTATCCAGCTTGGTGAGCTACCGGAAAGCGTTACTAATGTGGGCGCTATTGGGCTGGATCACCTAAAACGATCAACTTTTATGGCAGTTGAGCAACTGGCTGAATGTCTGAAATTTCCTTTGAAAAAACCGTATGTTTTAGCGACTTATCACTCGGTAACTCTTGGAGATGAGGAGCCTGTCTGCACCTGTACGGCAATGCTTGAGGCATTAGATAATTTTCCAGAGATGCAAGTCATTCTAACCTATCCAAATGCCGATGATGGTGGTCGTAAAATTATAGCTTTGCTTGAGGAATATGCTGCAAAACAACCAGATCGTGTGCTAGTTATACCGTCACTTGGTCAGGTTCGCTATTTGAGTGCTGCTAAGCATGCATCAGCTATAATTGGTAATTCGTCAAGTGGTATCATAGAAATTCCTTCATTGGATGTGCCGACAGTAAATATTGGTGTAAGGCAGAAAGGTAGATTATCAGCAAAAAGCGTAATAAATTGCAATGCTGAAAGGTCTAGTATTGTTTCTGCTATAGATATAGCCCTTAAGCGCAGCTATAAAACCTTAGATGAAAATATTGTCAATCCTTATGGTGAGGGTGATGCTAGCCAGAAAGTAATCTCAATGCTGAAGAATCTGGACTTTAACTCTGTAAAAACTTTTTATGACCTTAAAGTGGTGGATTAATATGACTATTATCATTGCAGAAGCAGGTGTTAATCACAATGGGGATGAACAACTAGCTTTTAAGCTGGTTGACAAAGCATTTGAAGCGGGTGTTGATATAGTTAAATTTCAAACTTTCAAGGCTAAAAATCTCGTTACAGCTGAGGCTTTGAAAGCAGATTATCAAACAGCAAACACAGGAAATAAAGAGTCTCAGCTAGCGATGCTCGGTCGGTTGGAGTTAAGCTATGAATCGCACCATAAGTTGGTCGCTTATTGTCCCAAGCTGGGTATAGAGTTTTTATCAACCGCCTTTGATAGTGAGAGCCTTGATTTTCTTGTCAATGATTTGAAATTAACGCGACTAAAAATTCCTTCAGGTGAAATCACTAATGCTCCATTAGTGTTGCAACACGCTCGAACAGGCTGTGATTTGATCGTATCAACCGGAATGGCTACTCTTGCAGAAGTTGAAGCTGTATTAGGTGTAATTGCATTTGGATATGTAGCGCCTCTTGATGCAATCCCGTCTAAAGATGCTTTTCAAGATTCATATTTTTCAGACGAGGGCAAGAAGGCACTTCGACAAAAAGTAACTATTCTTCATTGTACAACCGAGTATCCGGCTCCATTAAGTGATATTAACTTGCGAGCTATGGATGTTCTTGCAGCTGCATTCGGCTTACCTGTGGGGTATTCTGATCACAGTGAGGGTATTGTTGTGCCAATTGCAGCTGTTGCACGTGGTGCCACGTTGATAGAAAAACACTTCACATTGGACAAGACGATGAAGGGGCCAGATCACAAAGCTTCGCTTGATCCAGTTGAGTTGAAGTCAATGGTACAAGCAATTAAAGGCGTGGAATTAACCTTAGGTGATGGAATAAAGGGGCCGCGTCCAAGTGAGATTAAAAATAAGTCTGTTGCTCGAAAGAGCATAGTTGCAGCAAGGGATATTAAGAGTGGGCAAGTCTTTAGTTCGGATGATTTATCTGTAAAACGTCCAGGACACGGTTTAAGTCCTTTTATGTTTTGGGATGTTATTTCTAGGCGAGCCACAAGAAATTACAAGGCAGGAGATCTAATCATTGAGTAAGAAACCAGTTTTGCTTCTGGGGTCAGGAGGACATGCTGCTGTTCTGGTGGACATCCTAAGGCAACTTAATTGCCATATATTAGGGCTAGTCTCTATCGAAAAACCAAAAAAGCAGACTATTTTTTCTGGATTAAGATGGTTCTCATCAGATGATGATGTCCTATCTTTTAACAAAGATGAGATTCTGCTAGTAAATGCACTCGGTTCTCTTCCAGGGAATAAACTTCGATATAAGCTGCATCAAAAGTTTGGAAGTCTTGGCTACGAATTTATGACAG
>JAQCCA010000258.1 GCA_027621155.1 Pseudomonadota bacterium
TAATTTTAATATCATATTAATGATTTAATTAAGGACTTTAATATGTCTAAAAGCATGAAAGATCTTCTAAAAAAATCTGTTGAAAATGAATCTCACACTGTGAGCGATAAACTAAAATCATTTAGCGATAAAAGTGACCGTTTTAAAAAAGCAGAGACATTTTTTGATGATTCAGAAAAATCAACACCTCAAACAGATGTTGTTAAAAAAGATATTTTTTCATTCCCCACTCAAGATTATGAGTTAATTGAAAAATGCATTGGTAAAGCTATAAATCTTAAAACAATAATGAATAAATCAGAAATTGTTAGAGCAGGGCTTAAATGCCTAGATGAGTTAAATGATGATGAGTTTTTAGCAGCCATAAACAAAGTGGAAAAGATAAAAAAGGGCAGAAAATAGTATATACTATATTTACTATTAATATTTTATTAATCCTTTACCTAACAGCCACCCACCTTTCCACTACCAACCTAACATCTCGACTATAACCATTAGAATCAATCAACTCATTAATCCAACCATCAACGGCAGCGTAGACTTCCTCTGTACCTTTCACCGCAGCCAAGTTTGGCTTGTCTACTTTGACAGCGCAGCGTTCGATGTATTTGTTGGTGTCGTCTGGCTTTGTGAACTCACAGCGTAGGTGACACTCCCAAGCTTTGATGGTGCCAGATTTTTTGCGTTTGGTTTGTTTATTAGTCATTAGCTAATTTCTAAAAATATTTTTTCTGATAGATTAATAACGACTTCAATATCATTAAGAACTTGAGCGTGAAAATAGATGGGTTGTAATTTCGTCGGGTCTTTATCAAAATGACTAACCATAAAAGGCATAAAAGAACCTAAGTTATCCTGCAAATTAATGTGTCTCATAAAATCACCACAAAACTTGGAAATAGCCTCTTCATATTCTTCGTTGCTTGAATACATATTATATGGTTTTGGTTGATTTTGATTGAGCATATTGTTTGAAATTTCAATCTTATCTTTATCTTCTTTAGTTATGACATTTGGTGGAATATACAGTGGAGTCCTATGTGCTAAACTATCTCTAAAACCTTTTAGATAATCTAGCCAAGCTTTTTCTAATTCTGATAAATATGTTTTAAGCTCAGTTGACAATTTATTTTTTATATCTTTCTTAAATATCCCCACCTGTAACCTTTTAATATCCATTGATTTCGATTTCTGATAATAAACTAGCCATGCCAAATTATCTAAAGCCCCAAATATGTTAATAATAAAGCATTGCAAATTAATAACCATATTTTCTCTTTTCTCATCTTCTCCAATTTTGATCCAATTATCAGGAGGGCAAATATGGTATATGTTATCAATACAAACAAACAATAAATTTAAGCGTCTTAAGAATCCATGGTTCAACATATCATTCATCTCATCTGAGACTGGATTAGGCAACTTAAGCATAAGATTGTTTTTATTTTGTCGGAGTTTGTCTTTTTTTTCTAATAGCTTCGACACATCATCTTTTGAAAAATTCATTAATAATTCTCACATACAATATTCTTAATCATCGCCACTCTCACCGTATGCTCTTTGCCATCGATCAGCAAAACAGCAGCAGGGTAGTAGTAGTCGGACACTTTGACATATTCATATCTGGTTACTTCGTCACTGTCTCTACTCTTGGCAATGTCCATCGTAACGAGCTTGCCAGATTCGAGTAGGTCTTGGATTATTTCGATTTTTGGCTTGTTCAATTCGCACTCCACCAATCTTTGACTTTCTGCCACGTTTCCGCTGATTCTTGCTTTGTTTTTTCGTAAACACTGGCACTTGACGACTTCACCGTATCCCACCAACTTTTGCACTTCCCAGATGATTCGCAATACTCAGGCAAGCTTTGCGACACAGCCATCCTGCTATTGAAGTTTGCTTTATACTCACTCGCCAGTTTTACATCATCGATAATCAACAAGTTTTCAGCATTACGGACTTGTGCTGACTTGGTGAAGTTGAATGATCCAGTGACTACTGCTTTGCCATCAATGATCATAACCTTGTTATGGGCAATCGCAGGCTTATAATCCACATACACAGGAATATTCGCATTTGTTAACGTCCTCACAACACTATACTTCGATGTAATATTGCTTTTGTCTACCAATACCACGATCTTCACACCACGCTTGAGCGCTTCAAGTAACGCTTTAACAATTGGCGCTGACGTGAACGAGTATGCCTGAACAATGATGTTGTCTTTGGCTTTACCAATCGCATTGGTCAGCATATCAGTGCATTGCATAGCAGTCTGGGATGGCGTAAAACAAAGCTGATACTTAGCACCAGATAAGGTGCCAACGTATTCGCTCGGTACTGCTGATTTTGCAAAAGAGTAGGGCGCTGTAATCACCAGTGTTAAAATAATTGTAAACTTAGTTTTTAGATTCATTGTCATTCTCTTGTAGTTTTTGTCCTCTTGTAATGCCATTTCGATGACAAAACATTACATATTTCATTCTTGCTCCTAAAATGAAAAAACCTAACAATATTGCGCCAATTATGATTCTTACAAATATATTTACATGACTGTCGAAAGTTAAGCTCAAGCCTTTAACAAACAAAAGCATTACGCCTACCGTTCCAACTATGGCAACTATTAGAATCAACATGGTGAAAGCTTCATGCTCGGATATTTGTCTTAATATTGTTTTAACTTTACTAAAGTCCATTATCACCTCTACTTTTCTTCTTCAAAAACCGCCACAGCGTCATCTTTACTAAATTTCTTAGTCATTGCTTTGTCTTTGTAAGCATCACGCACATAGCCTAAATTCTTAGCATAATCATCCTCAGACTCAACAACCCAAGAAACCAAGTCCTCACGCATGTAAATACTGCCTTTGAGTTTGACCGCTTCACTGGGTATTGTGTACGGCTTCTTTAAATAAAATGTGCCAGTGTAC
>JAQCCA010000024.1 GCA_027621155.1 Pseudomonadota bacterium
ACAATAATTATTGATTTTATTTTGATAATATATTTAATTTCTTGTTGAACATGCATTATGCTGAGTTAGCGCATTCGCTAAATATCTGCTGAATTACAATTGTGAAGCGATATTTTTTTGTGCTAAGGTTGAGCCTAATAAGTGTTTGCAAAATTTTGTTGTGAAGCCATCGCGACAAGGTCAGCGATATACTATAATGTCCAACCAATAAATTGGCTTTTAGGTTTGAGCTTGGAAGTTGAATAATTAAGCAAAATCAATAGGATTACACTTGCATGAAGAAAAATGAGTTCTTGCGAAATGCACTATTCTGGGGCTTGATTGCCGTAGGTTTAGTGTTTATTTTTAGCAACATGAGTACAAAGACCGATCCATCAACAACGATGAAGTACTCAAGTTTTGTGCAACAATTAAATAGCGGCAGCATCAAATCAGTTAACGTTGATGGACGGACGTTCACAGGGACAACGGATTCTGATGAGAAGTTTACTACCTATGCACCACTGCTGGATCAAAGTATTGTTGATCAGATGCTCATTAAAAATGCTGAAGTTTCGGCGAAAGCACCAGAAAAGCCAAGTTTGCTATTGGCATTTTTGTTTAATTGGTTGCCATTATTGTTAATTGCCGGCTTTTTTATTTTCCTAATGATGCGTGCCGGAGGTGGCAAAAGTGGTGCTTTTTCATTTGGTAAAAGTAAGGCAAAGCTTTTAGGTGAAGATCAGATCAAAGTCACATTAGCAGATGTTGCCGGTGTGGATGAAGCCAAAGAAGAAGTGGCTGAAATCGTTGATTTCTTAAAGAACCCTGCCAAATACGAGAAGATTGGCGGCAAGATCCCTAAAGGCGTGTTGATGGTAGGGCCCCCAGGAACAGGTAAAACATTATTAGCACGTGCAATTGCCGGTGAAGCAAAAGTGCCTTTTTTCTCAATTTCAGGTTCTGATTTCGTTGAAATGTTTGTTGGTGTTGGTGCGTCACGTGTACGTGATATGTTTGAGCAAGCCAAGCGTAGAGCGCCTTGTATTATCTTTATCGATGAGATTGATGCAGTGGGTCGCCATCGTGGAGCTGGACTAGGTGGCGGACATGATGAGCGTGAACAGACATTAAACCAGATGTTGGTTGAGATGGATGGATTTGCCGATAATGAAGGTGTTATCGTGATTGCTGCAACTAACCGACCGGATGTGTTGGATCCTGCATTGTTGCGTCCTGGTCGTTTTGATAGACAAGTAACGGTTGGTTTGCCGAGTGTTAAGGGGCGTGAGCAAATCCTTAAAGTTCATATGCGTAAGATTGCGGTAGCTGATGAGGTGCGTGTTGATTGGATCGCGCGTGGTACACCGGGCTTCTCAGGTGCTGAGCTTGCGAATTTAGTGAATGAAGCAGCGTTATTTGCTGCGCGTGTTAATAAAGAAATCGTTGGCATGGAAGAGTTTGAAAAAGCCAAGGATAAAATCTTGATGGGAACTGAACGTCGTTCGATGGCAATGAGTGATGAGCAGAAGCGTTTAACAGCATACCATGAAGCGGGACACGCGATTGTTGGGCGCTTGGTACCTGATCACGATCCCGTGTATAAGGTTAGTATTATCCCAAGAGGGCGCGCGTTAGGTGTGACAATGTATTTGCCAGATGGCGATCAGGTCAGTCAATCTCGTGAGCAGTTATTAAGTCGTTTATCAAGTATCTTTGGTGGGCGTATCGCTGAAGAGCTCATTTTTGGTTATGACAAAGTCACTACGGGTGCTTCTAATGATATTCAAGTAGCAACCAATATCGCTCGCAGCATGGTCACCAAGTGGGGCTTGTCTGACAAAATGGGACCAATTTTGTTTGATGAGGATGATCAGCAACCGTTTTTGGGGCAAAGTATGGGTAAAAACCCGAAACACTTTGCGGACAAAACAGCCCTTGATATCGATGGTGAAGTACGTCGCTTGATTGATGAAAATTACTCAAGAGCGGAAACCATTCTTAAGGAAAATACGGATATCTTGCACGCCATGGCGGATGCATTGATGAAGTATGAAACCATTGATTCAATGCAGGTCGATGATTTAATGGCGCGTCGCGAGGTCAGAGAGCCCGGTGATTGGGGTGATAGCTATATCCCGAAAGATGAGAAAGAAAAATTGGCTCCACAAGTAGCCAAAGAAGCGCCAACTACGACATCGCCAGAAGCGACTAAACCGCAACAAGCGGATGATCAATCTGAAAAATAACATTAGTTTAGCATCAACGTTGGCTGAGCGTCAGTCGAAGCCATTGTCACTCGTACCCTTCAACTAGGCTTAGGAAATGAGTGAAGTCCAATAGTTATCTTTGTAATGCGCCTTGATATTGAGGCGTGTTTTCTAATTCACAATAATCATTCATTTTGCTGCGGGTATAGATCTCAGCAAGTGGAGTATGTTTGAAATTTTCACTATCAATAGTACCGGCATATAGAATATACAAGTGATCAAAGGCGGTGCATTTATTGATAATTGAGCCACAGCAGTTGGCGCATGAACCACGTGAGACAACGCTTCCGCTATCAGATGTTTTGTCAAAAAAGTTGACTTGACCTTGAAGTTGAATGTCACTTTTGTTAAAAGCAACGGCTGGCTCATAGGCGCACCCTGTCCATTTTTGGCAATCTTTACAGTGGCAATTAAGCATTGAGATGGGTTCTGCAGAAATATTTATTTTGACATCCCCACAAAGGCAACTAGCAGTGTAGATGGTGTTGTTCATTGTCTGTTATATCCAAAAGTTTGGTGTGGATAGACAATACTATTTACGGACTCAATCTGTCAACAGCAACATTTTATAAATTTCGCCTTGAAATATCTTTTTTAACGCCCATTTGTTTGCGGTTGAATTTTAAATAATTTAAATAAAGCAAACCAAAATAGGAGCAACCATGTCTGAAAAGCAAGTTTTTGACTTTCAAACGGAAGTAAAACAATTATTACATTTGGTGATTCATTCACTCTATTCAAACCGTGAAATTTTCTTAAGAGAGCTTATTTCTAACGCATCAGATGCTGCAGAAAAGCTGCGTTTTGAAGCATTAAGTAATGCAGATATTTTTGAAAATGATGCTGATTTAAAGGTGCGTGTTTCTTTTGATAAAGAGGCTAAAACGATTACGATTGCCGATAATGGTATTGGTATGACACGTGATGAGGCAATTGAGCATTTGGGTACAATTGCAAAATCAGGTACTAAAAAGTTTTTAGAGGCATTAAGTGGTGATCAGAGTAAAGACTCACAATTGATTGGTCAATTTGGTGTTGGTTTTTATTCTGCCTATATCGTTGCTGATAAAGTCACGGTAAATACACGTAAAGCTGGCGTTGAAGCTTCACAAGGCGTGCGTTGGGAGTCTAAGGCCGATGGTTCATTTAGTGTTGAAGATATCACTAAAGAAGCACGTGGTACTGAGATTGTGCTGCATCTTAAAGATGAAGAGCATGATTTACTAGATGATTGGAAATTACGTCAAATCGTTAAGAAGTATTCAGACCATATCTCATTGCCTATTCAAATGCTAAAAACCGAGCATGATGAAGAAGGTAAAGAAAAAGAAACAAAAGAATGGGAAACGATTAATAAGGCGAAGGCGTTATGGACACGTTCTAAGTCTGAAATTACCGATGAGGAATATAAAGAATTTTATAAGCATATTTCACATGATTTCACCGATCCACTAACTTGGTCGCACAATAAGGTTGAGGGTAATCTTGAATATACAAGCCTCCTGTATCTACCGGAGCGCGCGCCATTTGATCTATGGGATCGCGAGCGCAAATCTGGTTTACAGCTTTACGTACAACGCGTATTTATTATGGAAAATGAGCATTTATTGCCGTCATATTTGCGTTTTGTGAAAGGGGTGATTGATTCAAATGATTTGCCATTGAATATCTCACGTGAGATTTTGCAGCATAACAAAGTGATCGATAAGATCAAAAAAGCTACAGCTAAGAAAGTCTTAGATATGCTTGATAAAATGGCTAAAGACGATAAAGAGCAGTATGCAAACTTCTGGAAGGCATTTGGACAAGTATTAAAAGAGGCGCCTGCTGAAGATCATGAAAACAAAGATAAGATTGCTAAGTTATTGCGCTTTGCTTCAACGCACAAAGATACTGTTGAGCAAGATGTGTCATTAGCTGATTACGTGTCACGCATGAAGGAAGATCAGAAGTTTATCTACTATGTGACTGCTGAGAGCTTTAATGCAGCGAAGAATAATCCACAGTTGGAAGTATTCCGTAAGAAAGGCATTGAGGTGTTATTGTTAAGCGATCGCGTTGATGAATGGATGACCTCACACTTATCTGAGTTTGATGGCAAGACATTGAAGTCTGTTGCCAAAGGCGATTTAGATCTTGGTGATTTGGATTCTGAGGAGGAGAAAAAGCAGCAAGAAGAAACTCAAAAAGAGTTTGAAAGCATTATTAAGCAAATGAAAGAAGTGCTAAAAGATAAAGTCGAAGACGTGCGTCTTTCTAAGCGTTTGACCAATTCGCCAAGCTGTATTGTTGTTAATGACTATGGCATGAGTATGCATTTACAAAAAATGATGGCAGATGCCGGACAAATGATGATGCCCGGCATGGGTGGCAAGCCAATTCTTGAGATCAATGCCGATCATAAATTAGTGAAGCATTTGCAACAAGAACAAGACGATACGCAATTTGCTGATTGGACAGACCTTTTATATCAACAAGCTTTGTTGGTTGAAGGTGCGCAGCTTGAAGATCCAGCTAACTTTGTCGGTTTGGTTAATAAATATTTAGCAGTATAATCCCTCTTCTAATAAGGAACATTGCGCTACGGATGGCAGAAATCTTTAAAGTTTCTATAAAGCTATTTAGTTTTTATCATTATCAATTTAGTATCATACTAAGTTAAACTGGATGGTGTTGACAACTATATCTAAGTAACTGAAGTTACGTATTTTGGCTATTTCAACCCCCGCCTCGTAAGCTCGGCACCCCTCTTGCAAAGAGGAGAATATAACATCAACCTCTGCCTAATTCCCCTCTTTGCAAGAGGGGTGGCAGCCGCAGGCTGACGGGGTGTTTTAAAAATTATAGTTTTCTAAAATGCGAAACTTCAATAAAGAAGTGATTAAATAAAACTTAAGGAGTTTATTATGCAAAATACATTGGTCTTAATTGCGGATTTCATCAATGAAATCGTGGATCCAAAAGGTGCTTTTGGTGCGCATAATGCGGCACGTATTATCGAAGATAAAACAATGGAAAAGGCGAATGAAGTGATTGCTTGGGCGCGAAAGCATAACGTGTTAGTTGCACATGTTAAAGTAGGTTTTGAAGCACATTATTATCAAGAGTGTCCCAAACATTCACCGATGTTCGGTAAGGCGCCAGAGTATGGCGTATTAAAACTGGGTACATGGGGAACTGAGTTTCACGAAAAAATGGATGTTGAGCCTCAAGATGTTATTGTTACTAAGCATCGTGTGAGTGCATTATATGGTACTAATTTGGAGCCAGTATTAAGAGCAAATAAAATTGAACGCGTCATTATCTGTGGCGTATCAACGACGTATGTGGTTGAAGCGACAGCGCGCGAGTTGCATGATCGTGACTATCAAGTGGTTATTGTCGCTGATGCCTGTAATGCTGCAACTAAAGAGTCACATGAGGCAAGTTTAAGCGCCTTATCGCGTCTGGCGCAAATCACTACAACAGCTGAGTTTACCAAAGAAAATTAAGTATGTAGCAACGCATCCTTTTTGGTAAAGCGCCCACCTAATATATGGTAATGCAGATGATAAACAGTTTGCCCGCCTGCTTTGCCAGTATTCACCAAAGTCTTAAAACCTGCTTTAAGTCCTAATGTTTGTGCAATCTTAGGGATCGCTAGATTGATTTTTCCAACAAGAGGAATATCCTCATCTTCAAGATGATTTAAGCTATCGATATGCTTTTTAGGAACAACAAGCACATGCGCTTCAGCTACAGGGAAAGCATCATGAAACGCTAAAATATCAGCATCCTCATAGACTTTATTTGATTTGATTTCACCATTAATAATTTTGCAAAAAATACAATCACTCATTGATCTAGTCCTTTTGTTTTGAGAAAAAAGTGTATAGTAACAGTGCCACACCAATGCTGACAACAACCGCATAATGTTGATCAATAAATTGATGTAATGTGTTTAATAGCTCACCCTGAAACCCAGAGATAATACCAAGTGCGGTTAGTGAAATACCAAAGCCAACCATGACACCATGGCGTTTAGAGTATTTGACCTGTTTGCTTTGATCCGGTGATGCTAAGCTATCACGCTTAGCCTGATTGACTTGGGCATTTAATAAGTCAAACAATAACTCAGGCACATCGGGTAAGCGTTCGCTCAAATCAGGAATGCTCGCCATTGAACGCTTAATAAATCCTTGCCAACCGACACGCGTCTTCATCCACTGCTCTAAAAATGGCTTGGCAGTTGCCCATAGGTTAAGCTCAGGATACAGATCTCGTCCTAAGCCCTCAATATTTAATAAAGTCTTTTGTAATAGTACTAATTGCGGTTGTACGGACATATTAAAGCGTCTTGCCACTTGGAATAAACGCATTAAGGTATAACCAAATGAGATATCAGCTAATGGCTTTTCAAAAATAGGCTCGCATACTGTACGGATCGCCGATTCTAACTCATCGACACGGGTGTCATAGGGTACCCAGCCTGATTCGATGTGGAGCTCAGCTACCTTTTTATAATCACGATTAAAAAAGGCTAAAAAGTTGCCAGCCAGATAATGCTGATCCTCACGGGTAAGCGTGCCAACGATGCCAAAATCAATAGATATATATTTAGGATCTTGCGGGTTAGTTGCATCGATAAAAATGTTGCCCGGATGCATGTCGGCATGAAAAAAACAATCACGGAAAACCTGAGTGTAGAATATCTCAACGCCACGCTCAGCCAAGAGTTTAAGATCAGTGTTAAGAGATTTTAATGTGTCAAGATCAGAGACAGGAATGCCTTTTATCTTCTCAATGGTTAATAGATTACTGCGGCAATATTGCCAATAAACTTCAGGCACATAATGGATCTGACTGTCTTTGAAGTTGCGTTTCAGTTGTGAGGCATTGGCAGCTTCGCGCTGTAAATCAAGCTCATCAAGAAGATTGCGACTAATCTCAGCCACGACTTCAATAGGGCGTAAACGCCGAGTTGCCGGGACATAGCGCTCAAGCATATGTGCAAGTGTCTTTAATAGTTCTGTATCTTGCACTAATACTTTTTCGATATTTGGGCGCAAGACTTTGACCACAACTTCTTGACCATTGGCAAGTGTAGCACTATGCACCTGAGCAATCGATGCCGATGCTAAAGGAGTGATGTCAAATTGTGTAAAAGCGTCACTAATGGGTTGTTGCAATGCTTTTTCAATCACTTTACGTGCATATTCGCCCGAAAAAGGCGGTACTTTGTCTTGTAGCTTGGCAAGTTCATTCGCAAGATCATGCGGTAATAAATCGCGACGCGTTGATAGTGCCTGTCCAAATTTGATAAAGATAGGTCCCAAAGTCTCCAGTGCTAAACGTAAGCGCGTGCCACGATCAAGCTTATTGCGTGCAAACCAATAATAAGGATTAAAGACAAGCGTGATTTTAAGTACGCGCAATAAGGGTAAATCAGCCATCATCGTGGTGACGTTATATTTATTTAACACGTAACCAATATAGATCAGGCGTAGCCATTTTTTAAGTTTAGTCATGCTGGTCACCGTTGGTATTAATGTGGCGAGTTATCTTGGTAGTGATGCGCTCTAGATCCTGTTTTAACAGCTGAATGTCACTGAAGAAGTCTTCGACTTCTTCTTTGCATGGGAAAAGCTCTTTTTCATATTGAATATATTCTCTGAACTCATGCGGCAGGCGCTCTTTACTTGTCATCAACCATGCTTTAATGACATCAAGCGGTTTGGCTAAAAAAGAATTCAGTGAAGTCGTTTGACCTGAAGTTAGTGTGAAGATCAGATCAGGGCGAATTGCTTTGAAGAAGTCGCGATAACACTCAAGCACATGCATATCGCCAATGAACTTTGCTTCACCTTGCTGAATATAGCTTTGTGGATGTTGACTTAATGCCATTGCGATTAATGTTCCCGAGGTTGCTGTCAGTAAATTGGCTGAGTGGGTGCTTTCAGCTAATTCAAATATAAGCTTATCTTCACTGGGTGCGAAACAAAAACATAGACCAAGATCATTAATGGCAATATAAAGAGGCTTATTTTTCAGCTGCTGGAGCAAATAGGTTTTCTGTGGATCTAAGCTAAGCACTTTATCGAGTATGAGGTTAATGGATTTAATGATCATCTGCGCATTCATTTGATCACCTTAGTATTTAATACCCATATGTAGGGCGACAACGCCGCCAGTCATATTCTGATAATCCACCTTATCAAAGCCCGCATTTAGCATCATCTCTTTTAGTGTGTCTTGATCAGGATGTTTGCGAATCGACTCCGCAAGATAACGATAACTATCGGCATCTTGGGCAATAAGCTGTCCCATAAAAGGTAGAATTTTAAAAGAGTATTGATCATAAATTTCGCTTAATAATGGCAGGATCGGCTTTGAAAACTCAAGTACCAACAAGCGGCCACCTGGTTTTAATACGCGTTGCATTGAGGCTAATGCCGCATCTTTATCGGTGACATTTCTAAGGCCAAATGAAATCGTGATGCAATCAAATGTATTATCGGCAAAGGGTAAACACTCAGCGTTGGCTTGAACATATTCGATATTGCCAACACAGCCACGATTAGTGAGTTTCTCACGACCAACATTTAGCATTGACGCATTGATGTCACTTAATATTACCTTGCCATGATCACCAACTTTTTGGGTAAATTGATAAGCCAAATCACCCGTGCCACCTGCTAGATCAAGAACCTTTTGACCTGACTTGATTGAGGCTTTTTGAATGGCGATTTTCTTCCATAAACGATGTACACCAAATGACATCACATCATTCATAATGTCGTACTTTGCTGCCACCGAATGAAAGACATCGGCAACTTTCTGCTGTTTGTCTTCCCAGTTGACTTCTTCAAAGCCAAAGTGCGTGGTTTGATCATGTGGTTTTTTATGCATAAGATAAATGAGCGAAGCTTATTATTGCTAGGCAGTATATACCCATGAGAAGCTATTTTACAGCGTTTCTTGGCTTGCTGTTGTGTGTTAGGTTATCATCCATGTCAAATCTTTGATTATCTTTCAAAGAGACTAATGATTAATAACATTGTATTGAATCAAAGTAAACGGTTACCGAATTTATTGCAAAAGTTATTTGCCTTTTAAAAGAAAAGTTTGTAGACTTGGCGCGCATTTAATTTTAGCTGTCTTTAGAATATTCAATAAAATGAATCAGAAGCGTGTGAATTAGATAATTGATTTTAAGAAGAATTTAGATGGCATTTAAGCGAGGTGAGATGTATGCCAGCAGTACGTGTAAGAGAAACAGAACCATTTGATGTTGCATTGCGCCGTTTCAAGCGTAGCTGTGAAAAAGCGGGAATCGTTTCTGAACTTCGTCGTAGAGAATTTTATGAGAAGCCAACATGGGAGCGCAAGCGCAAAAAAGCAGCAGCAGTTAAGCGTTCAATGAAGCAGTCTATGCGTTCAACTCCAGCAGCAGCTCGCCGCTAGGAAGTAAGAGAAGTAAAAAAGATTGCAATAAATAGTCAGCCAGCTATGCTTTAACGGTATAGTTGGCTTCTATGTTTATGGAAATCAAAAAAACTATACATATACTTAATTTAATAAATAAAACTGTTAGGATTTAGCAAATGTCTGAAATACGCGCACGTCTTGTTGAAGATATGAAAACCTCAATGAAAAACAAAGATAAAAACCGTTTATCAACGATCCGTATGGCGTTGGCGGCATTTAAGCAAAAAGAGGTCGACGAACGTGTTGAGGTAACTGAGGATGATGTGATCAGTATCCTGACTAAAATGATCAAACAGCGCAAAGATTCTGCAGAGCAATTTAAGCGTGCCGGCAGAGAAGAGCTTGCACAAAAAGAGCTTGATGAGATTGAGATTTTACAAGTTTATTTGCCAAAACCATTATCAGAGGATGAGATTATTGAAATTATCCAGCGTGCTATTTTAGAAGTTGGCGCCTCTTCGGTAAAAGATATGGGTAAGATTATGAGTGTGATCAAGGCAGAGCTTAACGGTCGTGCCGATATGGGCAAAGTTGGTTCAATGATCAAATCACAATTATCGTAAACACTTGCCATGAAGGGGAATATTCCCGCTGATTTCATCCGTCAAATCGTCGCATCAACGGACATTGTTGACGTTATTTCAAAATATGTCACGCTCAAAAAAACGGGCAAAAATTTCATGGCGTGCTGCCCGTTTCACAATGAAAAAACGCCATCATTTTCAGTCAGTCCCGACAAGCAACTTTATCACTGCTTTGGCTGTCATGCCTCGGGCGATGTCATTGATTTTATTGCAGATTATAATAGCTTAAGTTTTATTGAGGCGGTTGAAGAACTTGCGTTAATGCAGAATCTTGAAGTGCCTTATGACCAAAGTGCTAAAGATCAATCCAAAGATAAACTGACGCAATCAATTTATGACGCCCTACAAGCAGCCAATAAATATTTTCAATGGTGTTTGCGCTTTGATGCCGATAAAGATGAGGTTATCGAGTATATTAAATCGCGAGAACTCTCGGCAAAAACAGCGAAATATTTTCAGATGGGTTATGCGCCTAATCAATGGCAAGCATTGTATGATGTCTTAAGAAAACAGTTTTCATTGGATGTTTTAGATCAGGCGGGCTTAGTGATTCGTAAAGATAAAGGTGGTGCATATGATCGTTTTCGCGAGCGCCTAATGTTTCCGATACGCAATCGTAAAGGTTCAGTTGTTGGTTTTGGCGGACGTGTATTACCTAATAAAGATGCTAATCCTAAATATCTTAATTCGCCTGAGACACCGGTGTTTTTTAAAAGTCATGAGCTATATGGCTTATATGAGCTTAAAGAGCAGCATAAAAATCCTGAGCATATCATGGTGGTTGAAGGCTATATGGATGTCATTGGCTTGCATCAACATGGCTATACCACAGCAGTTGCGACATTAGGAACTGCTTTATCAGTGTCACACTTAAAGACATTGTTTCGTCACACCTCAGAGATTATTTTGTGTTTTGATGGTGATTCAGCTGGGCAAAATGCTGCCTTAAGAGCATTTGAGATGGTGCTGCCTGTGCTAGATGAGCATAAAAAAGCGCGATTTTTGCTACTGCCTAAAGAACATGACCCTGATTCATATATCAAAGAAATAGGGCTAGAAGGTTTTAGAAGTGCCTTAAAAGAAGCCTTAAGTGCAGCAGATTTTTTTATCCAAAACCTATTAAGTAAATATGATTTAACTAGCGCGGATAGCCTGGCGCAATTGATTGAAGAGGCAAAGCGAGTGCTAAAAGCCATTCCTGCAAGTGCCTATACGCTGATGATTATTGAGCAGTTAGCGAAAGCAACTGATGTGTCTTCGTTGCAGTTGCAACGAATGATCAAACAAAAGGCGCATGATACAAAACAAAATGATAGCAACATGCGGCTAAAACGTTGGCAGTTAAACGCTAATAAGCTGAGTCTAGTTGAGAAAGCATTAGCATATTTGTTGAGTATGCCAACAGAAGTGCATGATGCGTTAAGTGTGCAACCGGCAATAGAATTTGAGTGTGTAACAGAGCAGCACTTTATTTTGCTTGATGCTTTGAAAGTAATCAGGCAAAATAGCGGGCTGTCTTCTGCTGTGCTTGTGCAAATGCTTGATGAAAAATATCCGCAATTTAAGGCGTATTTCTATCAGCTATTGCAAGCACAAAGTGAGCTTGATGCAGTGCAGCTTATTGATGAATTAATGGCGATGTTAGATAAGATAATGAAGCAGGCATGTCAAAACGAATTAGAACACCTGATATTAAAAGCAAAAACATCTATCTTAACAGCGACAGAAAAACAAAGAATGCAAGCAATTTTATACAAAGTAGAAAAAATATAGCTACACTTGATTTATGTTGCTAAATCGCCAAAGGGGTAAGCGTTTAAGTACGATAAGCTATGCAAAGAATGCATAGACTAATTGTGCTTTGGTGCATGTGCTTTGAGTGGTGGATATAAGTAGTTAAGAAACTTAGAAGTGAGATTTTAATGTCAGATCAAACAAAAGAACAACAGCTCTCAAGAATCAAAGAGTTACTAGCGTTGGGGCGTGAGCAAGGGTATTTGACCTATGCCGATGTTAATGATTATTTACCCGATGAGATTACTGATCCTGAGCGTATCGAAGAAGTGATTCAGATGATCAATGATGTCGGCGTCAAGGTGTTTGAATCTGCACCTGATGCGGAAGATTTGTTATTACTTGAAGCTGAATCAGAAAACACATCAGATGATGATGCGGTACAGGCTTTATCTTCTGATGGTGATTTTGGACGCACGACTGACCCTGTTAGAATGTACATGCGAGAAATGGGTGCGGTTGATCTATTAACACGCTCTGGTGAGATTGAAATTGCTAAGCGGATCGAGCAAGGTACTAAAGAGGTACTTAATGCGCTGTCTGAATACCCTTATGTCATTAAATCATTATTAGGTCGCTATCAAGACTTAACCGATGCGGCACGTGAAGATCATATGCAGCTTGAGGATGAAGAAAGAGAGGAAACTCCGTTATATAAGTTTATTAAGTTCTCTGATTTAATCTCGGGCTTCAATGAAGGCGATGAAATTGATGCGACAGGCACAGATGTCGGTTCGATGCTTGACAATCCTGAGGATACTTTAGAGGAAAATCAAGCAGAAGAGGCTAGCTCTGATGATGAAGAAGAGGAATCAAGTGGTGGCACTGTGGATACTGCGGAAGATACAGGTCCTGATTCTGAAGTGGCAGCACAAAAATTTGCGGAGCTTGAAGCTAAGTTTAATTACCTGTTAGATCAAGAAGCAGGTAGCAAGGCATATATCAATGCAGCCAGTGAAGTATCGGTATTATTTTTAAGTATGCGTTATACCAGTGCGCAATTGAACCGCATGATTAACTCAATTCGAGGTTTGGTAACTGAAATTCGCGGACATGATCGTAAAATCATGCGTTTGTGTGTTGAAAAAGGCAAGATGCCTAAGCAGTATTTCGTATCACGTTTCCAAGGGCGTGAGACCGATACTGACTGGTTAGATGGCTGTATTGATAAGCATCCAGATCTGATCAATGTGCTTGAAGATGCTAAAGCAATTCAGGTCAAACTAGGATTAATTGAAGATCGCGCGGATATGTCAATTTATGATTTGCGTGAAGCGAGCAAACGTATTTCTGTCGGTGAAGCAAAAGCCCGACGTGCGAAAAAAGAGATGATTGAGGCGAACTTGCGTTTGGTGATTTCAATTGCTAAGAAATACACCAACAGAGGCTTGCAATTCTTGGATTTGATTCAGGAAGGTAATATTGGCTTGATGAAAGCGGTTGATAAATTTGAATACCGTCGTGGTTATAAGTTTTCAACCTATGCAACCTGGTGGATTCGCCAAGCAATTACCCGTTCAATTGCCGATCAGGCACGCACGATTCGTATTCCTGTGCATATGATTGAGACGATTAATAAGCTTAATCGTATCTCGCGTCAAATCTTACAAGAAACAGGTAAAGAGGCGACTCCAGAGGAATTAAGCCAACATATTGATATGTCGGAAGATAAGATTCGTAGAATCATGAAGATTGCCAAAGAGCCGATCTCGATGGAAACACCGATTGGTGATGATGAAGATTCCAACTTAGGTGACTTTATTGAGGACTCAGTATCTGATTCACCAGTGGATAGCGCTACAAGCGAGAGTTTGCGTGAAGTGACCAAGGATATTCTAAGCACACTAACCGAGCGTGAGGCAAAAGTATTGCGTATGCGCTTTGGTATTGATATGAATACTGATCACACATTAGAGGAAGTTGGTAAGCAATTTGATGTGACACGTGAGCGTATTCGTCAGATTGAGGCAAAGGCATTGCGTAAGTTAAGACACCCATCGCGCTCAGAAACGTTAAAGAGTTTCTTATCTGAATCATCATAAGTGTATTTTTTCTTTCAGCTAATACTGTTTATTTACGTATCAAAGGAGTTATAAAAATGGATATGATTAAGCTTAAATATGCAAGTGTTGCCACTTTGTTAGCGTTAGGGTTAACAGGGTGCGCCAGTCGTTGTATTACAATTCCAGCCAATGCAACCTCTGCAGAGAGTTTTGGTTCTGGATTTGGTCAGCTAAAAGCCATGCAGCCAGTGGTAAGAACATCAGCAGGTGATACCATCCAAGGGCAAGTTTTGGTGCAAAACAAAAAATCAGCAACTCAAAACTTCCAGTATCAAGTGCAATGGCTAGATAAAAGTGGTTTTAATGTCGGACAACCACAGCCATGGACGCCCATAGAGGTGTATGGTGATTTACAAAAGATGATTACCTTTAGCGCGCCAACACCAGATGCTACAAGCTACAATATTTCTTTTTGTCGCGTGTAGAGTATTATCCCTTTTGTTCATTCCGCATAAATGTTACATTAATTCCCGTGTTTTAAATCTTAAATATTTATCTATTCGAGGAAGTTTATGAGCAATAAAGAACAAGCATTGAACTCGGCATTAGCGCAAATTGAAAGACAGTTTGGCAAAGGCTCAATTATGCGTATGGGTGATACCGATTTAGCTAAAGATATTGATGTTATTTCCACAGGATCAATTGGCTTAGATATCGCTCTAGGGGTTGGTGGTTTACCAAAAGGACGTGTGGTTGAAATCTATGGTGCGGAATCTTCAGGTAAAACAACGTTAACATTACAAGCGATTGCCCAGTGCCAAAAAAATGGTGGATCCGCTGCCTTTATTGATGCTGAGCATGCGCTTGATCCGGTATATGCCGAAGCTTTGGGAGTTGATCTTAAAAGCCTGATCGTGTCACAACCAGATACAGGTGAGCAAGCGCTTGAGATTACCGATATGTTGGTGCGCTCAGGTGGGGTTGATATTGTTGTTGTTGACTCGGTTGCGGCATTGACGCCGAAAGCTGAGATTGAAGGTGAAATGGGTGATTCACATATGGGCTTACAAGCGCGTTTAATGTCACAAGCCTTACGTAAATTAACGGCGAATATTAAACGCTCTAATACATTAGTCGTATTCATTAACCAGATTCGTATGAAGATCGGTGTGATGTTTGGCAATCCTGAGACAACGACAGGTGGTAATGCTTTGAAGTTCTACGCATCAGTGCGTTTAGAGATTCGCCGTGGTAGCCCGATTAAAAAAGGCGAGGAAATTTTAGGGAATGAGACCAAGGTTAAAGTCGTTAAAAACAAGGTCTCTCCGCCATTTAAGCAGGCAGAGTTTGATATTCTCTATGGTGAGGGGACATCTCTTGAAGGAGAACTAATTGATCTAGGAGTTAAATATAACCTAGTCGATAAAGCCGGTGCGTGGTACAGCTACAATGGCGATCGAATTGGGCAAGGCAAAGATAATGTGCGTGTGTACCTGAAAGAAAATCCTCAGGTTAAAGAGAGCTTACACAAAGCATTAATGACGACTTTGCTGCCGAATACTGCAAAGGAAAAATCAGTAGCCAGCGATGCCGAAGAATAATAGCGAGCGCGATTATCTTTTTTATCTGTTATCCAAGCAAGAATACTCCTATGCGCAACTAAAGCAAAAATTAATTCAGCGCAACCATATCCCGTTGACTGAGATCGAGAGCTTATTACAAGAGTTTGTCGATAATCATTGGCAATCAGATGAGCGCTGTGCCGAGCTTATGATTAAAAGTGCTTTGTATAAACACTATGGGTTATTACGGATTAAACAAAAGCTTGTATATGAAAAAGGGATAGATATTATTATTTTTGAAAAGGTACTTAATGAGTTGGATGTTGATTGGTTTGAGCAAGCACAGTTGTGTTATCAAAAGAAATATAGTGATACAGCGCAAGATCCTAAGGAGAAGCAAAAGCGTGTGCAGTATCTGCAGCGGCAAGGACATAGTTTAGGTGTGGCGTTGGAAGTTGTGTCTTTTTGAACTAGGTTGAAATAAAATAGGCTTTTTTTCCATTGCTTATTAAGCTTCAAAGCTGGCGCACCCGAGACGATTTGAACGTCCGACCTTTGGCTCCGGAGGCCAACGCTCTATCCAGCTGAGCTACGGGTGCATGATTAGGCTGTGAAGTTAGCAAAAATTACGACTAAAATCCAGAAGTATGATTGAAATAGCTTAATATTCTTTTGT
>JAQCCA010000259.1 GCA_027621155.1 Pseudomonadota bacterium
TTACACAGCATAAGTGTATCAAGTATAGTTTGTAACTAACTTGAATATGAAACACTCCAAACTGCTCTTACACTGTAAGCGTGAAAAAATAAATTGGAGTGTGTATGAGCAAAGGACAAGTATTGGTTGTTGATTGGAAGAATAAGAAATTACTTACAAACCAACACAACAACTCTGACGATAGTTTCTATCAAAACAAGCAAACGATATGTGATGGCGAAGTGACGTTGTTCACTACTAAAAATAGTGGTGGCAATTGGCAGATGCGTATGCGTGTGGAAGGGCATAGGCAATACCATCAAAAAAGTTTACGAACTAAGAATTTTGAGAGGGCGATTGAAAGGGACAACAAAGGATTGGAGAGAGGTTTAGCAAGTATTGGTAGACAACGAATTGACTATTTGAGTGATGAGCGGATAAGAGAGGCTATGCTGAAAGAGGGCTATGTGAAGACGTTTGAAGAGCGAACAAAAAGGAAGCGATACATACGCACGCACACGCATAGGATGATTGCTAAAGCAGTGAAGAACATTGAAGCAGTAGAGACAGGCACATTTGGAGTAGGGCATTAGATGAATGCTGGGGTAAAATTAAAAAATGAAATATAGAGCAGAAATTGATGGCTTAAGAGCGCTGGCAGTGTTGCCTGTGATTCTATTTCACGCTGGCTTTGAGTGGTTTAGTGGCGGATTTGTAGGTGTAGATGTTTTTTTTGTGATTAGTGGTTACTTGATTACAACCATCATTATTTCTGAGATGGCTGAAGGCAAATTCAGCATCGTCAATTTTTATGAGCGTCGTGCTCGAAGAATATTACCAGCACTATTCTTTGTTATGGCTGCGTGCTTGCCTTTTGCTTGGCTTTGGCTAACACCAAATGACCTTAAAGACTTTGGGCAAAGCCTTGTTGCGGTATCAACCTTTTCTTCCAACATTCTCTTTTGGTTAGAGAGTGGCTACTTCGATACGGGTGCTGAGTTGAAGCCACTGCTTCATACTTGGAGTTTGGCAGTTGAAGAACAGTACTACATCCTTTTTCCTATCTTTCTTATGCTTACTTGGCGGTTGGGTATTAAGTGGGTCTTAGTTTTGCTGTCAGTTGTATTTTTGCTTAGTTTGGGGCTCGCTCAATGGGGTGCCTATAATACACATTCTGCTAACTTCTTCTTGCTTCCAACAAGGGGCTGGGAATTACTTGTTGGTGTTTTTGCTGCCTTCTATCTTAAGCACAACGCTCACTTAAAATCTCATACTGTAAATCAAATGTTAAGTTTGCTTGGTTTTGGAATGATTGCTTATTCAATTATCGCTTTTGATAAAGCAACTCCTTTTCCAAGTTTGTATGCTTTGATTCCAACCATCGGCACAGGGTTATTAATTTTATGCGCTGTTCCAAAAACTTTTGTTCATAGATTGCTCAGTCTGAAATATATTGTTGGCATCGGACTGATTTCCTACAGTGCATATTTATGGCATCAACCTCTATTAGCATTTGCCAGACATAAAGTTGAAGGTGATGTTGCTGAGTTACATTTAATAATTTTGTGTATTACTACTTTGTTAATGGCATGTTTCAGTTGGCGTTTTGTTGAAAAGCCATTTCGAAATAAAAATCAGACAACTCGTAAGTCCATTTTTACCTTTGCCATTACAGGAATGATTATTTTTACTTTGATTGGTATCTATATTCATCAGAAAAACGGATTCTTTGATTATTTTATTGAGCAAAATTCAGAAATTACTAATGGTGATATTGGGCATGACGAGTTTCATATGTATACAAAGGAAAACTATGCTCCTTGCTCCGATCAGAAAATATTCGAGAAAGCAGAAAATTGGTATGGACTAATCAGATGTCAACAATCTTCAAATAATAATCCTACTGTTGCCGTATTTGGAGACAGTCATGCTGAGCATCTTTTTTTAGGGCTTGATGCTCATTCTGATTATGAATATATATATCTCATAAGAGGTGGCTACCCTTTTTCTGAAGAAGAAAGTCATCAGTATTTAATCGATTACATAATAAATAATAAAGATATCAAAACGGTAATATACTCAATGTACTGGCATTCAAACTATACGTTTTTTGGAGAACCTGTCTTTAAAGATAAATTATTAAATACAATAAATTTATTTACTAACGCAAATAAAAACCTAATACTTGTTGCCGATATACCTGATTTCATATTTGATGCAAAGTCTTGCTATTTTGTAGTAAAATTCAACAGAGAAAAAACAAAATGTGAAATCTCTTTCTCAGATTTTCAAGCGCAAAGAAAATATCTACCTTTATTGAAAACAATAGCAACAGATTTTAACTTAGAACTAATAGATCCATCAGCGCTCTTTTGCGAGGACCAAAAATGTAGCATGGTAAAAGATCAGACAATTTTATATAGAGACAATGATCATTTAAATATACCAGCAAGCCGCCTTGTTGGAGAATTTATAGTTCGTAACTCTATAATCTTAGATAAAAATTAAAGTTGCAAACTTTACAACAACACAAATGCTAAACTGCTGATATTACAAGGATTTTAAGATAGTGAGACACACAGAAATAAACCATAAATGTTGTAAAGATGTTGTAAAGACAGATTTGCCCCTCGTAAACCATTGCTACATAAGGGCTTGTAAAACTGCGACTATTGAGTGGGAGTAGCCGTGTTGGCGTAAAGCCCCGTTCTATAAGGGTTTTGTAGTTCAAACTTGTTACTAAGTACTATTTGTCGCTCTGTAACCCTCATGGACAAAGGGCTTGTTACAGCACTCTTTATGAGTGGGAGTTGTGGAAAAATGAAATAAAATACAAAATCTTTCAACTAAATCCTTACATGGTAATTTTTTTTACTACCTCACTTCCATAAATATTAATCTTGGACACCCCTATTA
>JAQCCA010000260.1 GCA_027621155.1 Pseudomonadota bacterium
GTTTTTAATGCAGATATTACATATCTTTCTGGTTATCTTTGTCATTTTGATTGCCTTAAGTGAAATGGGTATATCCACTACCCCATTGACTGCCGCAATTACGGCACTTATTGTTGGTATCGGTATGTCATTAAGAACCTCTGCTAATATCGTTGTTTCGGGCATTATGATTGTCTCGACGCGTCCATTTAGAATTGGCGAATTTGTTGATATGGGCGGCACAACAGGAACTGTCGAGGCAATTAACTTTGTCTTTTGTACACTACGCACGACCGATGGTCGGGAAGTTAAAGTGCCTAATAGCTTAGTGACTTCACGCATTATTACTAATTTCTCTAACAACGAGTTTCGCCGCAATGATTTCATTATCGGTATCGGCTATAGCAGCGATCTAAAGAAAGCAAAATTGCTATTGCAAGAGCTTGTCACAAAAAACGAAAATATTATTCAAGAAGGTGATAAAGCTCCTATTATTCGTGTTGATGCCTTGGCTGATAGCAGTGTTAATTTACTGGTTCGCTATTGGACAAAGCGCGCCGACTTTCAGGAAACTAAATGGGCATTAACCGAGCAGACTAAACTTTGCTTTGATGATAATGATATTGAGATACCCTTCCCTCAAAGATCATTACATATCGAAAATATTCCAGCTCAACTCAATGTCGATAAAAAATAATTGGCAAGCACCAGATCCTCTGGTGTCGTGATTTTAATATTACGCTTATCGCCATCAATGATAATAGGCTGATGATCAAGCGCTTCAATTGCAGATGCCTCATCCGTTACAACAATATTATTATGTAGGCAAAAATAATAACCCATCAATAAACTGCGATAGCGAAATACCTGCGGCGTTTGCGCAAGATAAATCTGTTTTCTATCGAGTGTTTTAACGATATTAAACTCTGTATCGACGGCTTTAACGGTATCATGAGCTGCGGTGGCGAGAATCCCACCAATCGCATTTTCAACACGAATAGCGGCATAAAGCCTTCTGATATCATCTAAACGCACACAAGGTCTTGCGGCATCATGTACAAAAACCCAATCATCATCACTAGCGACATTTTTCAACGCCATCAAGGCATTGCGCACACTATCACTACGCTCTTTGCCACCGGCGCATATCTTAATGCGTGCATTACTGATATGAATTGAGTTTTTCCAATAACGATCTTTTGAGTCAAGTGCCACCACAACCAGATCAAAGAAGGGTTTTCTTAATAAGCGTGAAATCGTCGTATCGAGAATCGATAAACCATTATCCAGTTTAATATATTGCTTTGGAATATCATGATTCATGCGGCTACCAATGCCACTTGCCGGAATCACTAGAATTCGTTTCATTGACTATCTTCCTGTAATGCCACCTTTTTATCCTGCGGTGTGACGATTTGATAGAAAATCTCACCATTCTTGATAAAGCCAAGATTATCACGCGCCATGCTTTCAAGTACGGAGTCATTCTGGCGCAAAGAGACAATCTCTGCATACCAATGCATATTACGCGCTAAAAGCTCATTATTTTTTTGCTGCTTGACGCTTACCTGTCCATTTAGCTCGTGCGTGGCAAAGAAACCTGTTTTGCTCCACCAAAAATCGTATTGTAAGGCAACAATGCCAATAAATAGTACAGCAATAAACAGGGTGTAACGTGAGATCATTATATTTTTATATATTTTATGTTTTATGTTTTTGATGTTTTCTTATGCTTTGGGATGTGCTTCTGCTGCCGTATCACTTCCAACCGACTCAGCTTTTTTAATTTCTTTATTATCTCCAACCTGTGCATCATCCACTAAAACTTCCGTTTTTTCAACGATATGCTCCTTGACTTCAGTGGTATGATTTTTTTCATCTTCAACAATGACTATCGTTTCTTCAACAACGGTATTTGTTTGTGCTACATGTGCTTTTGCTGCTTCATCTGTTTCAGCACTTTGCTCAGCAGCTGAATCATCAGCATCAACATCGTCACTAAAATTAAATGTCTTAAGTCCAGGGTAGATGGCATTATCCGCTAAATCTTCTTCAATACGCAGTAATTGATTGTATTTAGAGACACGATCAGAACGGCATAGTGAACCTGTTTTGATTTGTCCGGCACCCGTTGCCACCGCTAAATCAGCAATCGTTGTATCAGATGTCTCACCTGAGCGATGTGAAATAACGCATGTATAACCTGCTTCAGCTGCCATCGCCATCGCTTCAAATGTCTCACTTAATGTACCGATTTGATTGAGTTTAACTAAGATCGAATTAGCAATCCCTTTATCAATACCTTCACGCAAAATTTTGCTATTGGTCACAAACAAATCATCACCAACTAATTGCACTTTTTTGCCTAAACGTTCAGTTAATAACTTCCAGCCTTCCCAGTCATTCTCAGCCATGCCATCTTCAATAGACATAATCGGATAACGATTAACCCAATCTTCTAGATAATCAACGAACTCTGCTGAACTTAATGACTTATTCTCAGATGCCAATACATATTTACCATCTTTGTAAAACTCACTACTGGCAAGATCTAGCGCGATATAAACTTCTTCACCGGCTTTATAACCCGTCTCTTCAATCGCTTTTAAAATCATTTCAATCGCAACCGCATTTGATGGCAGATTAGGAGCATACCCTCCCTCGTCCCCTACACCAGCAACGCTAAAGCCCGCATTTGCCAGAACTTTTTTCAAGGTGTGGAAAATTTCAGCACCACAACGAAGTGCATCAGAAAATTTATCAAAACCAACTGGCATAATCATAAATTCTTGCATATCGACATTATTATCAGCATGCTCACCACCGTTGATGACATTCATCATCGGCACCGGCATAATATACTCTTTAGAGTTCATCAAATAACGATAAAAAGGTTTTCTAAGGTGTGAAGCTGCC
>JAQCCA010000261.1 GCA_027621155.1 Pseudomonadota bacterium
AGCTGCGCTCATCGGCTTGCGCGGTCATAAAACTATAAATGGAACCTGCTAACAAGCCCCAACCACCGGCTTGGTTACTAGCTTCATAAGTTGCCAGTGATTTTACCACCAAACGAATTACTTCACGGCTAATAATCGCAGGATACTCTTCAGTTAATGACTTCATTGCCATTTGCGTGGTATTCACCAACAATGAGGTCTGCCCTTTATCGATGATTTTTTTATCTTGTGTGATATATAAATCTTTTGCGGGCAACAAAGTATACTTTGATGGATAGTAAGCTACCGCAACCTCTTGCAAACCAAGCTTCCCTAAAAAGAGTGGTAATTTAAACGCCTCTCTTGGAGTGACAAAACCTTGCTCATAAAGCACAACCAAACGCCCTTTACCAGATGCATAGGCGTTACCGCCATTAAAGCCGCGTTCAATCTCTTTATAAGTGCGTAAAACGTAAGGGTTATCAGGCAGAAGTCTTTTGGCATCTTTGATTGAGACAAAGGCATTATTGTAATTACCATCAAATGCTTGATATAAAATACTTGCCAGATAATAGCCAAAGCCATTTTCATAGGCGTTACTGGCATCTTTGACCGCACTAAACATCTGATTGATTTCAGTCGATTTGTTAAGCCCTAGCTTATCTTGATCAACCCCAGCCTTGCTCGTATCTTTTTGATATTTATTTTGCAAGTCTCCTGCCATTAACTTTTGCTGATACGTCCAATATTGCGCATTACTTAACTGACGAATAGCCACAAGCGCACCACTTAAATCATTTTCAGATAAATAATTTAATGCCTGGTACGGATATAAAAATGTCATTGCATAATCAGGGGTTGAAAATGGTAGCTCACGATCATTAGTGAGCACCGCACCCATATTCTCTAGCATTTTAGATACTTGAACTTTTGCTGCCATTTTACTCGTTGCCACGGTTTGAATGACTGCTTGATAATCTTTTTTAGACTCGGCGACATTACCATTTAGTTGCGCTAAACGCGCCTGCTCTAACAAATATAAGTTATTAGCTGTCGGCTTATCACCAAACTCTTCAACAAATGCCTTTTGTGCTTGGGGGATATTACCACTTGCCGCGTCTGCCTTTACTTGCTTCATTTTATTGGGGTATGACGCTGAAAAAGTCGCGCACCCTGATAACATTAACGCACTAATACACAATAGGCTTAACGCGCTATTTTTAAGTATTTTTTCCATTCTCTTTAACCCAAATCACTACTTTATAGGATAAACCTGTAAACCTCTAACAACCGTATCAGCCTGACCTGAAAGCACTTTTGCTATTGCATATTTTGGCGTCACACTCGTCACTTCAAGCTCAGCAAGCTTTTTACCTTGTATTGGAATATGCTCCCCCGTACTTGGATCGATTGCCGTATCCGCTTTAGCGTGGACTTCAAATTTTTGACCCACTTGTACGCGATCACCACCTTGATTAAGATAAATATCATCACTCTGAACGGTTAATATCGTCAATGGGTAAATCAACCCAATCACTTCATTAGCAATTTGTTGCCCTGCTTTGTCAAACAAAGACTGTGCGATGGCATTTACCGCTGTGTTTTCTGAATTCATCTCTTTTGCAACATCAGATGATGGCAAATAAACTTTAACACTATCTGACCATTTAATTGCCATCGTTGCCGTTTCAATGACGCGATAGTTAATAACCAAACCAACATGCCATGTTTTGAAGTCTTCACCATAAAAATCAAAGCTTGCAATATCACCAACCACCATAAAATCAGCACCAATCAACTGCTTAATGCGCGCTTTTTCAGCTGGCTTGGCATGCCCTGATTCCAGTACTGCCATTTCATCCTTATATGCCCCAAAATCTTCAGCACTGCGACTGACCACATTAAACTTACGTGACTGGACAAACTGGTTTTGCAATGCCTCTTGAATCATCGGCTTGACTTGTTCCACGCCGATTAAGCCATTAATAGATCCTGGCATAAAATGAAATGGTGTTAACGCAATCGAATATAGTTTGAGTTTTGCTCGCTCATCGACACTTTGGTATTTACTCATTTCAACAGATAATGTCACTCGCCAACCGCTTGCCGTTTTTTGCTCGGAAACAACCTTATATCCTGAAATTACTCCCTTTGTTGCTGTTGCAATATCCGCCTGAAATCCCTGTGATAACACTGTTTTTTGACTTTCACTACCTTGATTACTAGTGACTTTTTTGCTAACACTAAAGGTGTTATCCATTGATCTTTGCACGGCACTAATATCAATGCCATTAACTTGGGAAACAGCCTCTATTAGCGCAGCCTTGACTGCCTTATCGTATGTATCCGCATTTGCTGAAACCACTTTGGTCACTTGTGACACCTGCGTAAAAGCAAGCATAGGGATCAAGCTTGCTGCTGCAACGATTTTTTTAATTATTTTCATTTTCCAAGAACCTTGCTCAATTTAAAACTGATGTAAATAAGGGTTATCCTCACTTTCGGACACCGACACCTGATTACTGGATGAGCTACCATCCATATCATTTCGTACATCAACCCCATTTTTGACGTTCTCAGCAGATTGATAGCCCTGTGGCGTCCATGCCAAGACAACACCATAGACATGCTGATTGTTTTGTTCTGGAATATAACGCCATGTTTTGACTGTCTGCACTCCTTCGATGGAAGCATTAGCATTGATCGTATAGTTGTTTTTTATAACGTTAATAATTACCTGCTGCATGTCCTGAGAGTCCTTGCCTGTCGTTAGATCTCTTACAATTGCCTGTGAAACTTCAGTTCCCATCTTTGAACTTAAATTAACGTCCATAACCGAGTTAATAAAGGTGGCTAAGTTTGCTCTTGCCAGTTCGGTTGCCTGATTTTTTGCCAAATCTTGCGATGAGAGCCCT
>JAQCCA010000262.1 GCA_027621155.1 Pseudomonadota bacterium
TCTGAAGTGTAGCACCCAAAATCAAGACTACTTGAAAATTTTGCATAAAGTAACAGCAAGTTATTTCACTGTAAATAAATTTTTTTGCTAAAAAAATAAAAAGATTATCTATAAACTCTGTTCAATATGATTACTGGCTTTGCTGTACTTTTTATATAGCCAATAAATCGCCATTGGTAAGAGTACTGCCGGTACGCCAAAGTAAAAGGCAGGTCTTAATTCTTCATTGAAAAATAACAGCACCAAACAAGCCACCTGCAACCAGATTCCCAAGAGTGGCACCAACGGATAAAATGGCGTACGGAACTTGCCTTTTAATTCAATCTTGTGCTTCTTGCAGTGCTTTCTAAAGTTATATTGTGACCAACATATTGAAACCCAACATACCGCACCAGTAAACCCAGAAATACTTAAAAGATAAGAGAATGCTGTGCTTGATGAGAAGAAGTATGACAAAATCAAAAATATCCAGATGCAAATCAAGGTAAAGATCGCCGCAGGCATTGGTACTTGATGGCGATTAAGTTTTGAGAAAATTTTTGGTGCCATCTTTTGATTTGATAAACCATATAATGCACGCACCGTTGCATACATGCCGCTATTAGCGCATGAAAAAGCTGCCGTTAAAATCACAAACGTAAAGACACCAGCGACCCAGTGGAAACCATATTGCTGCAATGCTAGAACGAAAACCGAAGTGTCGCTTTCCATTTTATTCCATGGGAATATGAGCACTAATAACAACACTGGTACCAGATAAAGCAGCACGATACGAATGGCGATATTGCGTGAAGCACGTGGAATAGCAACATCAGTATCAGTTGATTCAGCCGCTGCTAAACACACGATTTCAGATCCTTGGAAATTGACAAGCAACATGACCATTAAACTAATCACAACAAGTTTGCCATGCGGAAAGAAACCACCATCACCAAGCAAATACTCAGTACCAATCGTTGGCATTTTTCCGCCACTTTTATACAGTCCAAAAAAGATGAATATTGCTAGCACACTGAACATTACAATTGCAACAATTTTAACAATCGACAGCCAGAACTCCATTTCACCGAAAATACGTACTTTAGATAAATTAATAACAGTAATCATCAACCCAAATAACATCGCCCAAGTAAATGCAGGGACACTTGGGATAATGTAATGCATAATAATACCAGCGGCGGTACACTCAGCCGGAATATAAGCAATCCAATTAAGCCAATACGACCATCCTGTGCCACATGCCCATGTTGGTGAGATATAATCACTGGCATATTGAATAAACGAACTTGAACTGGGCATTGCCACCGTTAGCTCACACAGACAAAGCATCACTAAAAACACAATCAAGCCACCTAAGGCATAAGATATTAAAACCGCAGGACCTCCTTGGGCAATAATATATCCCGTGCCAAGGAAAAAAGCTGATCCGATAATACCGCCCAAAGAGATCAATTCCAGATGCCGCAGTTTAAGGTCTTTTCTTAGTGTTTTTACTTCCGTCATTGTGATCATGCCTTAAGTTTTATGGTGACAGAAAGTGCGAATATTAGAGCCAATTTTTTTGCGGGTCAATCAAAAATTTAAGTACAAAAAATATTTTTTTCATCAATCTTTTTTGCCCTACTTTTTATGGTCTTTTTTCATCCGAGTTGTTGGCGCATTTTATCAATAATTTCCTTATAATCTCGCGCATTAAAAATTGCTGATCCCGCGACAAATGCCTGAGCACCACAGCTTGCAATTTGAGCAATATTATCGACTTTCACCCCGCCATCAACTTCGAGCAAAATATCACTTTTGTATTCTTTAATCCATTGCGCTGTCGTGCTTATCTTGTCATACATTGCATCGATAAAACTTTGCCCGCCAAATCCTGGGTTTACCGTCATGATGAGTAGTCTATCGATTTTCTCAAGCACATGCTCACACACATTAACAGACGTGGCGGGATTTAAAGCAAGACCTGCATCAATTCCAAAAGATTTGATTAAACCCAAGCTTCGATCAACATGCTTTGATGCCTCAGGATGAAAGACAATACTCGTCGCTCCGGCTTTAGCAAAGCTCTCAATCATTGCATCAACAGGCTCAACCATTAAATGCACATCCATGCCAGCATCAATACCATCATCTCGCAATGCCTTTAATACCATTGAACCAAATGTTAAGTTAGGAACATAGTGATTATCCATCACATCAAAATGAATATTATCAGAGCCTGCTTTTAATACCTTTTTAACATCATCACCTAAGTGCGCAAGATTTGCCGATAATATGGATGGGTTGATTTGAAAATGCATCTGATGATGCTCCTTATAGTCACTCAATAATGTTTGAGATTGTACCTGAATGCATCGTAAAAGGCTTACGCTTTATTTAAATCAATTTGTTACTTGCTACTATAGTACTTCTCCAAATCATCCGCACCACCGATATGCTGTCCATCAATATAAATTTGCGGTACGGTTTGCCGATTAGTTAATGCCTTGACTGTACGCATTGATGCGCCATGACCCAACACAACTTCTTCATAGCCTTGATTATGATCATTAAGTAGCTTTTTAGCGCGTTTACAATGTGGGCAACCTGGCTTAGTGAAAATGGTCACTTCTTTTGGCAATTGCGCATTAGGTGCAACAAACTTAAGCATCGTATCCGCATCAGAGACTTCAAACGGATCACCTGCTTTATTTGGCTCAATAAACATCTTGGCAATCACACCATCTTTTACAAGCATTGAATAACGCCATGAGCGCTTACCAAAACCTAAAGCTTCTTTATCAACCAAAAGTCCCATTTTTTCAGTGAACTCACCATTGTATAATACTCCCCATATTTTGGACCACAGATAGAGACACAAAAAGAGTCTCAAAAAATGCTAAACTG
>JAQCCA010000263.1 GCA_027621155.1 Pseudomonadota bacterium
GATGCTTTTGTTGTTGCTGCTTGTTTCTGGCGTTAGTTATTTATCATTCGATGGTTATGGCAACCTAAAACAAATGTTTGATACATCAGACAGCATCCGCTCCTTAACAGGTGTGTCTATTAACACTTTGCCAGGGGTGGTTCAGTTCACCAGAGGCATCGGTAAAAGTCTTGTCATGGATGGCGTATGGACGAGCCTTGCGGTTGCATCATTTGGATTAGCGTTAATTGGTATCGTGGCCCAACCTGGGTTTTGCTATTTGGCAATAAATCAGCGCAATCTGCGGGGCTTTGCCTTTCAACAGGTTTGGTTAACTGGTGGTGTAACCATTGCCTGCCTGCTTATATTACTTCCAATTGTCTCAGGCGGCATGATGAGCGCAAATTTGATTGCTAGTGGTCAGTTAACCGATCTTGGCATGTTCATGGCGCTGGCTGAAAAGTTTCTACGCTTTGATGCAATGGTTGCTGCCGCATTTGTCTTGCTTGTGCTTATATCGTTGCAGCTTGTTGTCATGTTCTCTGTGCTTTCGGGGGCAAATATCTTTGTTGATGAAATTATTCAACGCTATGTGCTGCCTGACCTAACCGAAAGAGGCAGGAGACTTGGGGCAAGGGTTACCCTTGCAGTTGTTCTCTTTCTGGTGGCGTTATGGGCGAATATTGGGCCAGAGTATGCGTATGTCCTAAACTCCGTGACCTTTAGCCTTTCCGCGCAGTTTGTGCCTGCTATTATCGGATTATGCTGGATACCATGGATTGCTCGCCCTGGTGTTTTGGCTGGATTAGTTCTGGGTATCATCATGGTGATATTTACCGAACCGCTTGGCATTATTTTATTTGAGCAGATGTTTATAGACTTACCATGGGGGCGCTGGCCGTGGACTATTCATTCCGCAGGCTGGGGTTTATTCTTTAACGTCCTTACTTGTTTAATTATCTCAGGCTTTCGTCATCGTGATAGTGATCATGAAAATAGGCATCGCTTGCATGATGTATTTAGATCTGAATATCCGGCTGATGCAGGTGGGCGAAGGGTTGTTACTGCAATTTGGTCGTTAACGTTTATCTGGATGTTTTTTGCCATTGGGCCGGGTGCTGTTATTGGCAATGATTTTTTTGTCTATCCGATATTTACGAGCGAACGGTCGCTTATTGACATACCCTCTATTTGGGCTTGGCAAATGCTTGGGTGGTTAATTGGTGTGTTGCTGTTGTGGTGGGTCGCATATGGCGCAAAGACCGCAGTTGGTGATATTAGGCACATTCATAAATTATCATTTGATAATACGTTTGATGGATCAGGAAACCCGATACAAAACCAGGATGCACCATCATGGATCGTAAGATTTTTAAATCGCTTTGTAGCTCGAAAGTAAGAAACTAGGATAATTTTATCTGATGAGTAGTAGAGGGGTAAATCTTAACCGGCTAAGATACTTCGCAGATGTCTGCCGAAGTGGCAGTTTTTCGCTTTGTGCCGAAAAGCATAACATTTCACAATCCGCTTTATCGCGCCAAGTTAAGTTACTTGAAGAAGAGTTTGGATTTCCGTTGTTCTTACGGAATGGCCGTGGTGTGATTCCAACGGTTGAGGGAAAAACACTTCTGCATGAATTTGAGCATCATTTCGGTGCAATTGAGAGAAAAATTCAAAGCTTGCGCGAACAATATGCTAGCTCAAAACGAGAGATAATTCTTGGCGTATGTTCTAGTATTTCGAACCTATTTATTGCCGATCTTGTTGAAGATTTGGCAAAGACCTTTCCTAATGCCTTGCTCAATATCATCGAAGCTAGCAGCGGTGATATTCGTGGAATGATGGAAAATCGGCATTTTGATCTTGTGCTTACTTACAAACCTAAAACCAGTTCTAGGAAGTTATATACGGAATTATTTTCAGAAAAACTTATTGTCTTAGGATCAAAAACAAATCATTTGCTGGGTAAAGCAATCAATTTAGAAAAACTCTCAAGCCTAAAACTTTTATTACCTAATGATTCTAACGAATTACGCCTGATTTTGGACGATATCTGTATTAAACGGGGTATAAAACTTAAGCCACATATGGAAATGACATCGCTACATGCTATAAGGGCCATTATAGGCAAGCAAGATTTTAATTTTGCAACAATCCTGCCTTATTATTCTGTCAAAGATGAAATAGATAGTGGTAATTTCAGTTACTCAGAATTTAATGAAAATGAAATGTACCGTACCATTGCCCTTTATGAATATTCTGATAAATCAGGCAATTATAAAATCACAAACTACTTATCAAACTTTATTAAACGTAAATCTTTAGAGATTAAGTCCACACATCGTATGCTTTTTTGATAATTCTAATTTCATTAGATAATCTGCAGTGATGCGTAAATCTATATGGGAATTTCTCTTATCTGAGTGTCTTTCACTCAGTACTACTGAATATGCGGCTGGCCCCTTAAAAAGAAAAGGTGCGAATAATGACGCACCTTCTTAATAATTTTGATAATTTAGCAGCTTGGATCAGGTTGCACATTTGCCAATTTTGATTCTAATTGATTTGAACGCCCTACCAATTCCATCTGGCGCTTGCGTTGAGCATCGGTAGGTTCAGCTTTAATGGATGACCCAAAGGCCATGACCTGACCTAACTTTTCCATATCTTTTGTAAATTTAGTCATGCAGACCTTATCTTCACCAGCGTAACCTTCAAAGGTTTCAATGATAGCCTCAAGATCATCTAATGCTTTATTGATTTCTGGATCACCAGATTCCCCGCATCCTGATTAACTTAGACTGGTGAGCAGAACAAAAAATGTAAAAAATGATCTCATAATATTCTCCAAATAAAAAATTAATTATAATCAAAATTAGTATTAAAAATAGAAAAGAAAAGGTGTT
>JAQCCA010000025.1 GCA_027621155.1 Pseudomonadota bacterium
ATTGGTAGCGCCTTTCAAACATTGAAATCTCAGCTACTACCGCTTCTTGCTAAAGACAAACTCATTGCTGATCCAAACAAAAGCACGCAATTAAAACAACTTAACATTCAAAGCAATGTTGATAATAATCAACTTAAGACAACAAAGATCGATTGGCAAGCACCAGAATTTACGGTCACAGGCTATGGACAAGCGAACTTAAGCACACATGAGTTAAACTACCCACTTTCGATTCATATCAAAGGCACCCCAAGCTTGACTATCCCATATAATCTAAACTATCAAGATAAGCAATTTACTGCCGCAATTAACCAAGCTCAACTGCAAAAAAACTTACAGTCCATTATTGAAAAGGCACTTACAAATGCCTTAAACAATAAACTCGGTTCGTTCTTTAGGTAAATGCATGAGCACAGATCTCTCAAGCTTAAAAGGCATTGGTAAATCGACATTAGCAAAGCTTAATAAAGCCAACATTCACACGCTATGGGATTTGCTACTTCATTTACCCAAAGACTATCAAGACCGACGCACCATCACACCGATTGGACATACTGTCTCAGGACAAAAACAACAAATCTCCGGCGTTATTCGCCAAGTGAATATCAACAACTTTGGCAAAAAGCATCTTAATTGCTATTTCTCTGATGATAGTGGCATATGCAAAATGCATTTATTTAAGTTTTATCCCAATCAAACTAAGCTACTGCAAAAGGGTAGAATTATTCGCTGCTTTGGTGAGATTAATCATACCCATCACGGCATTGAAGTCATTCACCCTGAGTGGCAAATTATCAATGCTCAAAATGAAGCCTTAATCGGTGAAATTACTGCCATTTATCCAACGATTGAAGGTATAAGCTCGACAGTTATCCATAAACTAATAAAGCAGATTAAATCATTGATATCTTTTAAAGAACTGCTGCCTACTGCGATCTTACAAAGTCATGGCTTTATGGATATTAATAGTGCTTTCATGGAGATTCATTTTCCACAAAACAGTGACTTTGAGCAGTCCATTAAGCGCGTCACACACGCTCGTTATCGCTTAGCGATTGAGGAAATGCTGGCACATAATCTTAATGCGAAAAAAGTGCGTTTAACCAATCAATCAACACCATTTGCAAAGATAAAGATCAAGCCTAAATTGCTTGATAAGTTCATCAGTCAATTGCCTTTTGCCCCAACCAAAGCCCAAGAGCGTGTTATTGCTGAGATTTTTGCTGATTTGACCAAACCTAAACCATGCTCACGCCTTGTACAAGGGGATGTCGGTTCAGGTAAAACCGTTGTTGCCAGCGCTTGTTTGATTCAAGCTGCTGCTAATCACCTACAATCAGTAATGATGGCACCCACGGAGATTTTGGCAGAGCAACATTATCACAACCTAAGTAACTGGCTTAGTGTTTTTGATATTCCCGTTGTCTTTATCGCTCAAAAATTAACGGCAAAAGAGCGCAAAAGCGCACTTGAGATAATACAGACACAGCATAATTGTATCATTATTGGCACACATGCGGTGTTTCAGCAAAGCATTGATTATCCTAATCTTGGATTAGTGATTATTGATGAACAACATCGTTTTGGTGTTGAACAACGCTTAGCATTAATTGATAAATCAAGAATCAACAATTGGCAACCTCATCAAATTGTAATGACAGCAACCCCTATTCCACGCACATTGGCAATGACCGTATATGGTGATCTTGATCTATCGATCATTGATGAGCTGCCACCTAATCGCAAACCAATCACCACTAGTGTGTTAAATCAAAATAAAAAGCAAACACTAATCAATAAACTTGAAGCACATATCAATGCCAATGGGCAAGCCTACTGGGTGTGCCCTTTAATTGAATCATCCGAAGTGTTAGTCACACTACAAGATGCTGAATCACTCTTTGAAACCATCAAAGAAATGTTGCCAAGCGCACTTATTGGTCTTATTCACGGCAAGATGAAGGCTCAGGAAAAAACACTCATTATGCAGCAGTTTAAAGCGCATGAGCTAGATATCTTAGTTGCGACCACTGTGATTGAAGTCGGTGTTGATGTGCCTAATGCCAATATTATGATTATCGATAATGCTGAGCGTTTGGGTTTGTCGCAACTGCATCAGTTACGTGGTCGCGTTGGACGTGGACACAAGGAAAGTAACTGCATTTTGCTTTATCAATCCCCCTTATCACTCACTGCCAGAAAGCGTTTAGAACTTATGCGCCAAACCCAAGATGGTTTTATTATTGCGGAGGAAGACCTTAAGCTCCGCGGTCCCGGTGATATCTTTGGTAAAAACCAAACCGGTGATATCCAGTTTAAAGTCGCAGATTTAAGTCAACATCAAAATCTATTTGATGAAGTTACCGCTATCGCGGATGCCCTTCTACAGAACTACCCTCAAACTATTGAGCCAATTATAGGACGCTGGCTAACGAAGGCCGATGAATATATCAAAGCGTAACAACATCCAACTTCCAATTCGACCGATTAATAACAAATTTTCAAATCCAACCTGTACAATGTAAAACGTGTGTCTTACAATAATGCATAATATTCAAACATTTAGGTGATTCAATGAATAAAGCAGCAACAATTAATGCACGCATAGAACCGACACTAAAACATCAAGCAGAAACCATACTGCATAATGTTGGCTTATCAACAGCTGAAGCTATTCGGCTTTTCTATACACAGATATGCCTGCATAAAGGACTACCCTTTGAGGTTAAAATCCCAAACACCAAAACACTTAATGCACTCAATGAACTTGAATCAGGTAAAGGGCACCGCTATAACTCTATGGATGACGTATGGAGCGATATCACAGGTGCTTAAACTTGAACTATCAACACAATTCAAAAAAGACCTAAAAAAGATAATTAAACAAGGCCAAGATAAAAACAAGCTTAATGCGGTGATCACCTCATTACAACATGAAACTCCACTAACTAAAAAATTTCGTGATCATGAGCTAGTTGGCAACTGGCGAGGTTACAGAGAGTGTCATATTGCACCTGATTGGTTGTTGATTTATAAAGTGCATGATGGAAATGTTAAACTTTTAAGGCTTGCTCGAACTGGTTCGCATGCTGAATTATTCAAAAAATAATTATACATCTTAACGAAACGCATGCCATATATGATCAGCAAGCTTAGGGCTAATGCCTTTGACCTTTGCGATTTCATCAATTGAAGCACGTGATAACTCTTGCCAGCCACCAAAATGTCTCAAAAGTGCTTGCCGGCGTTTACTACCCACCCCTTCAATTGATTCAAGTACGGATTCAGTTTGGCGTTTTGCCAGCTTTTTGCGCTGCGCTTTGATGGCAAAGTCATGTGCTGCATCACGAATTTGTCTTAATAACAAAAAGGCTAAATCATGCTCTGGCAAATGATACACCTCATCATCAAAACCTTGAAAAATATCCTCTTTACCACTGATTCGCTCAATACCCTTGCCAAGACCCAATAATTTAATATTATGCTGCTGATTATATTGCCTCAGTACATCTTCAGCTTTCTTAATCTGCCCCTTGCCACCATCGATAATCATAACATCTGGCAGGTTATCTGCTTCTATTCCTGACTCAACGCGTCTTGTGACCGCTTGCGCAATAGCAGCATAATCATCCCCCCCTGTAATACCCTCAATATTATAACGCCGGTGTGCAGATTTTAATGCGCCACTTTGGTCAAAGACAACACATGAAGCCACCGTTGCCTCACCTTGATGATGACTAATATCAAAGCATTCAATACGTTTAATTTCTGGGATATCAAGCCACTTTGCTAAAGCCTCAAATCGCTTGACAAAATGCTGCTTAGATTGCAAATTCATCTGTAATTTTTGACGTGCGTTCATTAAAGCAAGCTTCTGCCATTTGGCATTATCAGCAATCGCCTCTGTAATCCATTTAATCTGTCGCTCAGCCTTTTGTGCAATACTTATAAGTAGCGACTCTGATACCTTAACTTCCTTCGGCAAAATAACTTCTTCAGGCCAAATTGTTCGCGGTTCTGCCAAATAGTAATGTGATAAAAAAGCCTCTAAAATATCCGTCAACGTACTGCCATTTTGACTAATAAACCAATGTTTATCATCTGCTACTTTACCCTGTTCGATACTGACCAATGTTATACAAACCTTATCGGCTTCTTGTAAAACACCCAGTACGTGCAAACGCTTATTAGTGAGCTTATCGAGAAATTGTTGCTGTTGTAGCTTGGTGAGTAATGCTAATTGATCACGTAACTGTGCGGCAAGCTCAAATTTTTCTTCAATGGCAGCATCTTGCATTTTCTGTGAAATTTCTTCCAATACTGAAGTGAGCTTACCATTCATAAATTTTACCAGAAGGTCAACTTGCATTTTATAGTCTTCAATACTGATTTTATTCACACAAGGACCACTGCAACGCTTAATCTGGTATTGCAAACAAGGGCGTGAGCGATGATTAAAATAACTATCCTCACATTGCCTAATGGGAAAAAGCTTTTGCAGTAAAATCAATGTTTCTTTCATTGATGATAATGAGACAAAGGGACCAAAAAATTGTCCTGCCTTGCGCGGCTTACCGCGAAAACCAGACAACCTTGGAAACACATGATCGCTTAAATGCAAATAAGGGTAACTTTTATCATCTTTGAATAGAATATTATATTTAGGCTTATGTTTCTTAATTAACGCACTCTCTAACAAGAAGGCATCATAATCACTAGGTGTCACCGTGACATCAATAAACACGACCTGCTCAACTAACGTCTGTGTTTTTATGTCTTTAGCCCCTTTTTTAAAGTAACTATTCACACGCTTATAGAGATTTTTAGCTTTACCAATATATAAAATCGTATGCGCTTTATCATACATACGATAAACGCCTGGATGCGTTGTTAAATGCTTTAAAAAAGAATCTAGATCAAATGCCTGCTTGGCATTTTCAGAGCTGTCTGAGTAAAACATAGTTTTTTATAGATAGGAATAAATTAAAAAGTATTATTCTTTGTTGCTCTCAAGATCAATCAGTTTATGTCTAATCGCCATATGCGTTAATTCAACGTCACTATCAATACCTAGTTTCTCAAACAAACGATAGCGATAACTATTAACCGTTTTTGGACTTAAACACAGCTGATCTGCCACTTCATTGACCTTCTGACCGCTTGTGATCATGATTAACACCTGCATTTCCCGCTCTGATAATACATCAAAAGGTGACTCATCATCATGCGTTAAGTGCTTTAAAGCAAGTTGCTGGGCAACCTCAGGTGACAAATAACGTCTTCCTGCATACACTGTTTTGATCGCTTGAATCATCTCATCAATGCTGACCCCTTTAGTCATATAGCCAGAAGCGCCTGCTTGTAATACGCGTGTTGGATAAGGCTCCTCACCATAAACAGTCACAACCAAAATTTTAATCTGCGGATAAGTCTTGGCAATGCGTTTTGTCGCTTCCAAACCACCCATACCAGGCATTTTAACATCCATTAAAATGACATCAGGTAACAGTTTAGAGGTTAGCGTAATCGCCTCCTCGCCACTAGCTGCTTCACCGACGATCTCAATATTATTGACATCACTTAACAGCTTCTTAATCCCTAGTCTTACCAAATCATGATCATCAACCAAAAGTACTCTTATCATTACCTTGCTCCCATGTTTTAGGTCACCTCTTAAGGAAATACGCCTATCTATTTTGTGCTTTAGCTTAAACGTTTTGCGTCAAAAGCTCAAAGACCACACTGATCAATACGCATACTCACTTGTGAGATTTTGACCATAGTATAGCGCAAAACTTCCAATGTTGCTGTAGCAATTTGAGCTTATTTTACTTGTATTTCTAACTTTTGTTTGTAAGATAAAGCATTTGTAAGATGACAGTCACCCTCAATGATTACAAATAGCAATGATTTACAACGCATTATGCCGCTATTGATGGCAGAATCAATGATCGCACTAGATACTGAGTTTTATTGGCGTAATACCTATTATCCTGAGTTATGCCTTATCCAAATTGCAACAACCGATCATATCTATCTGATTGATGCTTTATCAGCTGAAATTAACTTACAACTACTTAACCCACTCTTTGCAAGTAAGCACACACTTAAAATCATGCATGCAGCCGAGAATGATATTAAGATTTTGAGACATTACTTAGATTGTGAGTTTAATAGCATATTCGATACGCAAATTGCTATGGCATTTCTAGGACATGATCATCAATTGTCACTTAGTAACACGCTAAATCATTTAGGGTTCAATGATTTAAATAAAGATGAGAAGATGTCTGACTGGCGTAAGCGTCCCTTATCTAGCCCGCAAATAGCCTATGCCACATCTGATGTTATCTCTTTAATTCAATGTCAAAAATTACTAGCAGATAAGCTTAAACAAACACCATGGCTCAAGGCTTTTGAAGAAGAAATGCAAATTATCCAAAAGATGCATTTTAATAACACACAAAATGCTCCCTTAAAATTCAAGCACCATCTTGCGCGTCTAAGTATATCTGCTCGCACGCATTTAATCCAATTATCAATTTGGCGCGAAGAGTATGCACAAAGTAGGAATTGGGTAACGCGCTATGTACTTTCAGATCAAGAGCTTATCAACCTAGCTAAGTTAAATCCCCTTGATATACAGACGATTATCGATAAGCATATTCTATCGCATAAGAAAGTACAGCGTTTTGGCGCTGAGCTTATCCAGCTATTACATGTGGCAAATACTCAATATGATATGAGTTTGATTGAGCGCACACGAATTAAAATCAACAAAGAGCTCTTACGGTTGTGCTTTGAATACCTTACTGAAATCGCTGAAAAACAACAATTGCCAATCGCGCTAGTTTCATCAAAGCAGGAGCTCAAGCATTTTCTCTATCAAAAGCTTATTAACCCTAAACACATCGGAAGTAATAAACTAAATAGCGGATGGCGCTTGCAATTTTTTGGTCAGCTGATTACTGATTACGCGTACCAGCAATGTTCAATATTGGGACTTCCTTACAATAAAATCTTGACGAATTAAAATGATATTCTACGCTTAAGAGTGCCTCGCATTATTTTATTAACTAAGGAGAATACTTATGAAAAAATCGTCTTTTTTGTTACTTATTCCAACGAGCTTGCTTTTGATTGGCGCTAGCGCTTACGCTGCCACAGACAGCAAAGCATCCACACCCACTCCAACCATTCAACTAAACTGTAATGGGAGCGCATTGAACTTAGGACAAACTCAAGCTGAAGTCACTAAAGCCTGTGGTGAGGCTAGTTATACCAGAAGCTCTAAGAAACATAACAGTACATCGCTATTTTATAAAACACCTGAAGCAACTGCTTCCATCGAAAACAAAACCAAACTTAAATTTGTTAATGATAAGCTGGTTGAAGTTTCTTATGAGCGTGAAAACAAAAAATTTGATGATTAAAAAAGCCTATAAAACTAAGCCAATACGTTTAGCAACCGTTTTATAGTGACCAATCACATCACCGAGATCTTGGCGAAAACGATCTTTATCAAACACTTCTTTTGTTTCTTTATCCCACAATCTACAACCATCTGGACTAAACTCATCCCCTAGTAGGATCTCATTTTTAAAACGTCCAAACTCTAGCTTATAGTCAACCAATAACAATCCAGCTTCATCAAAAACGTTAGATAAAATATCATTGACTTTGAAAGTGGCTTCGCGCATAAACTTAATTTCTGATGAGGTTGCCCAGTTAAAGCTTAAAATATGCGATGTATTAATCATTGGATCACCCAACGCATCATCCTTTAAAAAGAATTCAAACACCGGTTTATCAAACTTCATGCCTTTTTCAAGACCTAAGCGTTTACAAATCCCACCTGCTGCATAATTGCGCACCACACACTCAACAGGGATCATTTCAAGGCGTTTCATCAAACTTTCATTATCATTTAACGTTTTAACAAAATGCGTTTTCACTCCCTCTTGTTCAAGCTTTTGCATAATATAAGCATTAACAAGATTGTTAACACGCCCTTTATCTTTCAACGCTTCTTTTTTAACGCCATTAAACGCTGTGGCATCATCACGATACTCAATAATAACATGATCGGCATCACCACTCTGATAAACGGACTTAGCTTTTCCTTGGTATATTAATTCTTTAACCATCTTCATTATCCTTTTATTACTTTCTAGTTATTTAAGTGGGATATGTGATGCAATCTCAGCTAAAATCGGCTTTGCCTTATCCATTGGAGTTAATACTTGTTTGGCATCAAACAATGAAACTCTTAATTGTTTTTGCTCTTCTCTAAAGAAGTTACGCCAATTACTCATATCACTAAATATCGAGCCGTTTTGTGTATATGGATACAAATACAATAAGTAGCTTTGATCTTTGTTATCTTCAAATAGAATCGTCTGTTCCTTAGCATCATAGGCAACATATTTATAGCCTGCTGCCTTTAATGCACTTTCCAAGGTGTTTCTTGCTAGCGCTTCATCACCAACAAAGACAATAGAGACAACTTCATCCTTGGTATAAAGCTGGAACTTTAAGCCATTCTCACTATTGATAAAACCAAACTGTGCATTGACTAAAGTTTCTTCAGTGACTTTTTGACCTTCTATTGATTTTTGGATTTGCTCAACAATGCTACTTGCTTCCTTCGTGACCGCAGGTTTTTCATCCATATTAAACAAGGATAACTCAGCGCGTCTAAATTCATTTTTAACCTGTGCGATAAACACATAGTAAGACTCGCTAGAAGCTTTGTCTTTAACCACAAAGCGATTATTATCTTTGTCTGCTTTTTCAAGTGTCACATTCAGCAGTTTATCTTTTAACGCCGATTCCACAATCATCCATGTCACCGCGCGTGGTTCGTAAATGACCAATTTAGCTTGGTTATCTTTATCATAGTTTAATTTCGTTGTAACAACATAAAGCTGCTTTTGCTCAACCGCACTCACATCATAATTCGATGCGAAATTAGGTGGTAACATCGCATTTTGCGCCTGAGATAATTGATTCTTAGTAAAGCTTGTTTGCCCTTCAGGAATCACAAGTGCTGGGTGAATATTAGGATCCGTTGAAACTGATTTTGGTACTTCCAATGGCTTGTTTTGTTCAACGGGTTGACTCGCATAATCAAAATCACGGTTACGAAAGAAATTACTGGTTGATGCGCACCCTGCCAAAGTACTGATACTTAAAATTGCAAGTGTACATGCAGTGATTTTATTAAATTTCATGACTACTTTACTTGGAAAAAGGTAAATGCATTATACACAAGCAAAGCCTAAATACGCACAGGATTTTAGCGCAAAAGTCCTAGTTATTTAAAAAACTAATATCCCTATTAGGAATACTAATTTTCATAACTGATCAAAAAACGGTAAATTTCTCTCCGCAACACAAACACACGGAGAAGAAAATGAAAAAATTAAGTTTAATAATTGCTAGCGGCTTTATGTTATCAACAACAGCTTTTGCAACAAAAAATGTAGTATCTAATGATGTTACGAAAGCAGTTATACACGTCAATGATGTAAGCTTCTCAGATCAAGAAGGTACTGAAAATATTCAACAACTTAAAAAATTAGTGCAAAATGCTAAAGAAAATAACTATATCGCTGCTGTTGTCAATACTGCCAATTTAGTTTCAATAACAGCACCACAATACAATGCCTTTAACACATCTCAAGATCTACTTAAAATGTCAGATAATCTTGCTGGCTTTACCAATGCGTTAAAAGCAGTTGTTAATAATTATCCGATGCTTGATAAGATGGATCAAGCGCTAACACAAGCATACACTGAGCTACAGGCAGCTTGGGATCATCGTGTTACTTTCCTAAATGGTGAGTCAGGAGAGCACAAAGCCTATGAGTTTAATTACTTATTAAATTACCTGACTGTTAACGGCGTTAATGTTTTGCAAAAAGGCAAAAGCATTGATGAAACCAAAGACTTTTATGTCAAGCTAAACACTCTAGCTTATAGCATTCCAACAGATGCCTTTAATAGCTATTATCAAGCTCGTGATATGGCAGTTGAAGCAGTTTATTCTATCAATAAAAACATGGTTGTTTCTGCTTTGCAGAACGTACAAAGTAACGCAAAAGTTCAAAAGCTATCTGAAGCAACTAAAGATATTGACATTGCTATTAATGATTTCCTAAATTTAAGCTACAGCTTTAAGTTTTTGGGCAAGACCATTGAGATTAAATTAATTCCTGATCAAGTAAAAGATATGGTACACAATGCCCTGCAGAAATCTGGCTTTAATGACACTAAAAATGCGCTGAACTTTCTTTTAATCTCAACAGTCGAAGGTCAAAAAAATATTCCATTAGCATCAGATTACAATAACATTAAAGACACTCAGGACAATAACGTGTTTGCACGCTTAATGGTTACCTTATCAACGATGCTTTCACAAAACATTAATAACAATATGCAAGATCCGCAGTTCCATATCACTGACGAGCAAGCTTATTATGTAATCACCTATCAACTTGTCGAACTGGTTAATAAGAATCTCGTGTAAGCAACAACATTTAATGAAAACTTAAAACACTCTTCGACATTTGATCTGTTTTTCAGTATAAAAGGCACATTAAAAAAATGAAAAAATGCGCTAGCGATAAACTTATGATCAGACAACGAAATATACTTGCCGCTTGGATTTGCTTTCTTGGCGGCTTTTTTGTGCTCTATCAATTCCTACTGCAAGGCTCAACCAGTTTAATGGTGCCAACATTAATGCGTGATTTATGCATTAACCTCACTGAAATCGGTTTTTTATCTTCTGCTTTTTTTTACCCTTATATTCTTTTGCAAATCCCCTCTGGCTTTATCATTGATAAAATTGGACCTAAGAAAACCTTATTTATTGGCGCGCTCATCTTAGGTTTAAGCACATTAAGTTTTGCTTTTTCTGAAGGCTTTGCCACTGCGAATATCTCGCGGATTATCATGGGCATTGCAAGTGCGCCAGGCGTTGCATGTGCGATGTATCTTGCTGCACGCTGGTTTCCCAAAAGATTCACTATTGTCGCAGGTCTGATTGAAATGATGGGCATGCTAGGCGGTGCTGCTGGCGATTACTTTTTGGAACATGCAATCAACGGGTATGGTTGGCGCACCGCGATGATTATCTGCGCTGTTATTGGTTTAGTGCTTGCTGCCTTGATTTTAATTTTCGTTAAAGGAAATGCGCATGAATGCTGTGAATCACAAAAAAAAGACAACTGCCAAACACATACCTTAAAGCATTTTGTGGCATTATTGAAGAACAGTGACGTATGGCGCTATAGCTTATTTGGTGGTTTAATTTTTACTATTATCAGCGCCTTCGCCTCTCTTTGGAGTATTGGTTTTATCCAAGTACTTTATCCTGAGCAAAGCAGTCATGCATCGCATGCTACGGCACTGATTTTTATTGGTGCGGCATTTGGAGCCGCATCCAGTGGCTGGCTTGCTAATAAAATTCGCTGCATTCATGTTATGCAACTATTTAGCGTGCTCGCACTGTTTAGCTTTATCGTCCTTTTGTATATAGCAACTCCTTTTTTCCTTGGCAATATTTTGCTTTTTCTACTTGGCTTTGGTTCTGGTGCTTATATTCTACCCTTTGCCTCAATTGAGAAACTATCTCATCCTGATGCTCAAGGCATGGCAATGGGTTTTACCAACATGGTTATTATTGGGCTAGGTGGTCCGATACTGCAACCTTTAATCGGTTGGATTTTAAGTTGGTATCAATCTGCCTATCATTGTAACGCTAACACCTTAGGTGGATTTCAAACGGCACTACTGCCTATCTTAATTGGGCTAATTATTGCCGTGATCTTAAGCTTTATTCCTGCAAAGTCGGCAAACGTTTGCAATACGTCTCTTTAATTGTTAATAACCCAATAACAAACGCAATCGCAAAAAACAAAGTGCAACCAATGGTAAGTGCTACTTGGTAACCATGAAAACTGATATTCTCGCCACCCTTAGCAAACTGATTAAGCACAATGCCTGTGACGTTTTGCGCAGCCCAAGCCCCTAATAACACAAACATATTATTAAACCCCACAGCAGTTGCCGTTAATGAGGCAGGTACATTTTCAATAATTATGGCAAAAGATAAGGTTTGCGCACCTGCTGCGACACCAAGCAAAAACATTAAAATTGAAAATATCACATAGCTATCAATCACTAACCAATTAAGTAGCAAACTAATAGCGACACCAAATACAGCACAGCCTAAAAGCACGTGTTTGCGCCTACCTAATCTATCTGATAGTAATCCAACGAATGGACTACCTAGACCCAACCCAAGCCACACGAATGACACGGCACTTGCAGAGACTGTTTGACTAAAGAAATGCTCCAAATAACCAACACCACTCATGGAACCAATTACTTCAACCGCCGGATAAACAAAAAAAGCAAAGATCGCGATTAACCACACCTGTTTAATTTTAATCAACATCACAAGTTTTTGTTTAACCGTTGATGCGCTCTTGTTATATAATTCTATCTTATCTACTTGACGTTTAGACTTATCTCTAACAAATAAAAAGAAAAATAATGCCAAAACACATCCGGCAATAAATACACCATGGAAGATTAATCGCCAGTCATTATCCGTAACAACAAGCATTAGTACAAAAGGCGCACCTGCTAAAATAGGTCCAATCATTCCAAGTATTTGCGTCATACCACCCATTACTCCAAGATGCTGATGCGGAAACCAATCAAGAATAATTTTAAACATCATCGCAAAAGCAAATGCAGATCCTAGACCAATAGCAAAACGTCCAATCCAAGCGACAGCTGCCGTGGTTGCAAAACTAAATAATAAAGCGCCAAGTGCGGTAATAATAATGGCAAAAGTACCAACCTTGCGCACACCAAAGTGGTCAATGAGTATTCCTACCGGCAGTTGCATTAAAGAATATGCTAAAAAATACGCCGATGAAATACTACTCACCGTTAATGCATCTAAATGAAGGTCGTGGGCAAAAACAGTATTCATCGAGCCAAATGAAGCACGACAAAAAAACTCATACAAAAAGAAAATACCCGCTAATGAGAAAAAGAACCAGCCCTTAAAAAGCTTACGTGAGAAAAGATTGGGTTGAACTAATGACGACATGTGGTGATTTTTTAGATTTAAGGTGTCTTTAAATTACCACAGCTAACGATATAAAAAAATAAAATTATGAATTTAGGCTTCGACTAATGCTCAGCCAACGTTAGCTTTAGATCAATTCTTTTGGCCAATCATCAACGATGGTGCCTAATGAGTAACCATAAGAAGAAAGCTTTTCTTTGATTTCATTTAACGATTTACGTCCAAAGTTAGGTGTTTTCATCAGCTCAGACTCAGTGCGCTGCACTAATTCACCAATATAACGAATGTTCTCTGATTTTAAGCAATTTGCTGAACGCACTGTTAAATCCAACTCTTCGACTGTTTTCAATAAGAATGGATCGATTTGCGGCTCTTCCTCAACATATAAACGCTCTGTCAACTCTGCTTCATCAACGATATTTGACATTTGTGTTTGAATTTTTTGCGCTGCTAAACTCAATGCCTCAGACGGTGTTAAACTACCATCTGTTTTAATCTCAAGGATTAATTTATCTAAGTCAGTTTTTTGAGCAACACGCGCATTTTCAACATTATACGTGCAACTTACAATCGGTGAATAAGATGCATCTAACATGAAACAACCATCAGCAAACGCTTGCTCTGCAGCAACATAACCGACACCTAAATTAATTTGCCCATCGATTGATAGTTTTTCTTTACCTTCATATTGGCAAATATAAACATCAGGATTTAAGATCTCTAAGCCCTCAGAAACCGTTAAATCTGCCGCATAAATATCCTTTGCCTTACCTGAAAGTTTAATCGCAATCTCAGCTGATTTATGTTCAGGTGAAAGCTTAAACTCAATAGCTTGCAAGTTAAGTAAGATCTCTTCAATTGTTTCAGCCGTTGGCAGTTTAACAGATAGATCATCACCATCATTGAACTTAACACGTGTTAACGCAGCCCCTGCCAATGCATTAGCTAAAATCTGCTTTAATGAGAATCCAAGCGTGTAGCCAAAACCACGCTCTAAAGGTTCCAAAATAATCTTTGCTTCTTTATCATTTTTCTCGAGATTATTCACTGTTGTCGGATGCAGCAAATGTTCTAATGCCATCGTTTTATATACCCTTTTGTTTATATATCTTACATCTCAATACCTTTTGATTACCTGACCAGTTCAAGCATCAATCAGCACGATTTGATAAATACAGATGTCGAAATTTTGCAGCATTCTATCAAATTTTTTCTAAAAAACCTAAAAGAAATTGACATTTGATCAAAACTTATTGACACACACCGAGTATAACGACTTCTCTCCTTGACAGAGTTCGCATTGCAATCTAGCATGCCAACGTCATATTAAATCAATAAAGCAGGTATTTTTAATGGGAATTTTAAGTGTTGATTACTACGCAGATAATGCGCCAAAGCGCTTTACCGACTCGTTGAAGCAAACAGGCTTTGGGGTATTGGAGACACACCCTATCGATTGGCAACTTATCGAAGATGTTTATAGTGAGTGGCGTGAGTTTATTAACTCAAAAGCCGCACATAATTACTATTACGATAAAGCAACCCAGGATGGCTACTTTCCGATGGATATTTCAGAAACTGCCAAGGGTGAAACGGCACGTGATATCAAACACTATTTCCATTTATATTTTCCAAATGGGCGCTATCCTAAGGAAGTCTCCAACAAAGCACGCGAGCTTTTTGACAAACTTTTTGAATTGGGCAAGACTTTACTGCAATGGATCGATGATCATATGGATCCAGAGACTTCCAAGAAACTGCATATGCCATTAGTCGAAGCTTTGTCATTTGATCGCACGTTATTTCGCGTATTGCACTATCCTGCGATCAAAGGTGATGAGGAACCAGGCGCCATCCGTGCTGCAGCGCATGAGGATATCAATTTAATCACCCTTTTACCGGTTGCTTCCTCACCTGGCTTAGAAGTGTACTCACATAAAGAAGATAAATGGTATGAAGTGCCTTGTAAGCCACAATCTATCATCATCAACATTGGTGATATGCTGCAAGAGATGACCAACTTTGAATATATTGCTACCAAGCATCGCGTGGTTAAACCTGAAGGTGAAGCGCAAGGGGTTGATCGCATGTCAACACCTTGCTTTATGCATGCTAAAGCCGATGTTTATTTATCTGACAAATACCCAACGGCTGATGCCTTCTTGGATGAGCGCTTGATTGAACTTGGGGTTAAATAGCTTCATAAGGAATTAATTCAACATGACCAATAACTTCAAAAAACTTATAAAAAACACCCTACTCTATGGCATTGTCACATTTGTCATATGTGCAATAAGCTATATTTATCTTGATCGCTTATTAGTCCTTTCAATTAGTGAGCAGTTTCAATCTAACATTTTGATTAAACTATCGAATATGCTCTCTTTTGTTTTTGATCCCGATAACTGGTTTATTCTATTTATCGTCCTTGTGCTTACCTGTATCTGGCAGAAAATGCGCGCTACACTTAATCAGCGCTTACTGGTTTGGACGTTAAGCCTATTTATCTCAATTGCTATAGCTACCGTTATTAAAGTGATTGTCGCACGCTACCGCCCTGAGCTATTCTTACAAGAGGGTTTATATGGCTTTCACTGGTTATCACACAAGCGCTTATTTAATAGCTTCCCATCAGGGCATGCCACGCTTGGATTTGCAGGATTACTCGGGTTAGCTTATTTTGTACAAAATAAGAAATTTACGGTGCTATGCATCATCATCGCACTTATTATCACCATTAGCCGAATTTTAAGCTCAGAGCATTATCTAAGTGATGTGTTGGGTGGCGTTTATATCGGGGTCTTTAGCTATCTTTGGGCAAAAGCACTTTGCCATAGGAAATCATCATCGTAAACGCAAAAATACAAAACATATGGATAAACGAATAATCAGGGAATGGTTTAGAAATGGGGTAAGTATTGCTGATCGAAATATGAAAACAGTTGAGGAGAGGAAAAACATCTTCGACCAGCTGTTTGGTAGTGTAGGCTTCTAAACTTAACTCAAACTTAATGGTTTTGTTTTTTAGTTTTTTATGATGGGCGTATGTAACTACCCAGCAGGTTAGATTTTGATAAATCGTAATTTTTGGC
>JAQCCA010000264.1 GCA_027621155.1 Pseudomonadota bacterium
TTTTACGGCACCTGTTTGTTGCGACATATCCTATACTCTCTTACTTTATATTTAAATTAAACTTTACTGACTCCATGTACTCTTATGCGCTTAGTAGCTATATGCAGCATGATAAAATCACTCACATATAAGAACAAAAATCACTCAAAGACCAAAAAGTCGCACTCAGTATAGCAAGACTGTATAAAAAACAAATCATTTTATCTGCGCAATGCCAACTATTTTATTTTGACAGCGATCGATGATAAGGATCATGCGACAAGAACAGCAAGCCACTGCCCAGTGAATAGTCAATAAACAGCTCATCTTGGAGTACATGATTACGAATACCCAGCTCTTCGCCAAAGCGTAAGGTATATTGATCCAAATCAAAGGCAAACCCTTGTAATGTTAAATCAATAAGCTCAAACAGTGGCACAACTGAAACCATCTTGCCCTTGGCATGGGTTATATGCATTTTTTGATGCATTAATTGTGAAACACCATAACGATCAATCACTTGACATTTGAGTTGATCCTGATGTTTAAGCAAGGTTGATATGTTGCCAAGGTAGTGATCCATTTCCCGACCACCAAACCCGAATAAAAATAACTCACGATATCCGCGTTGTCGTAAATAACTTAACGCTTTCTCAAAATCGGTAGAATATTGATCATCATCTTGCTGATATGGGATATTTAAGCGCTTGGCATGATCAGTCGAGTCACCGTCACCAATAATCATCCGTACTTTGTTAACAAGACTTTTGACATTTTGAATCTGATTAAACGCTCCATCAGCACAATAAATCGGTAAATCATCTAAATGTTTGCTGATATACGACTCACAAAATGCGATATCGATCTCGCCATTAATTAATAGAATTGCTTTTTTTGCCAAGGGATCACTCGCTTTTTTGCTTTTTCTGCTTTTTTTGTTTTTTCTTGTCGCGATGAGTATATACTCATGACAAATACAAAAAAACCATGTTCAGGCACAAGTTTAGATGAGCTCAGAACTTAATAACTTTTTGCATCACCTAAAATTTGAGCGCAATTACTCTGATCTCACCATCGATGCCTATCAGCATGATTTAAATGGCTTTGATGCCTTTTTGCACAGCAAAGATAAAGCACTTGCTGAAAGTACATCACAAGAGATCAAACTCTGGCTTAAGACATTGCATAGTCAAGGCATCAGTCCCAAATCCATTCAACGCAAATTAAGTGCGGTTAAATCTTTTTTCCGCTACTTGTTAAGCAATGAAATAACCACAGAAGATCCTTCTTATGCTATCAAAGCGCCCAAAGCACCAAAGAAGCTTCCCAAAACACTCGATGTTGATCAAATGCAGCAGATACTGAACTATCAAAGCGATGATAATTTAGAACTGCGTGATCTTGCCATGCTTGAGGTTATCTACAGCAGCGGACTGCGCCTTAGTGAATTAGCCCAATTACGTTTTGAACAAATTGATTTCTCACAAAAAACCATTCGTGTATTTGGCAAAGGCAGCAAAGAACGCATCGTGCCAATCGGTGATAAAGCAATTAGCGCCATAAATAAATGGCTAAATATACGTCAGAGTTTAAACTGCACCCATGACTATCTTTTTACCACGCTCAAAGGCACGCCAATCCAAGCCCGCAGCATTCAAAAGCGTTTTGAAAAATTTGCACTTGAACACGCACCAAAGCATATTCACCCGCATATGCTAAGGCACGCCTTTGCCAGCCATTTACTCGAATCCTCCAGAGATCTTGTCGCGGTGCAAAACCTATTAGGACATAGCGATATTTCAACCACCCAGATTTATACACACCTTGATTTTCAGCAACTGGCAAGTGTCTATGATCAAACCCATCCACGCGCTAAACGTAAAAAATAAGACCTATAATATATGCACTCCATAAACTATCTCATATCACATAACACCCCAATCTCACCTGATTTAGAGATGCTTAAATCTATATCTATCAATACATTAAGCTTAATCCCTGAGCAGTCATTTTATCTTGAGTATGAAAATGATGTACTCACACTAAAACATAGCAATTCATTATTAACACTCTATGTTGATTTCAATAGCACTGATATTCAAAATCGCATCAAACCGAATACCGCAAAACTTGATTTAATCAAAGCAATTGAAGGGAAAAGCAAAGATAAGCTCAGCATTCTAGATATGACCGCGGGCCTTGGGCAGGATAGCTTCTCACTTGCCGCACGAGGGCATACTATCGATGCGATTGAGCAAAACCCTTATGTTTTCTTATTGCTTCAAGACGGCTTATGGCGCGCTAAAAATGATATGAATTTGGCAGAAATTGCGCAGCGAATTAATCTTTACTTTGCCAATTCAACTCAGCTTAATCATGTTCATCAAGTAGCTCAATATGATGTAATCTATCTTGATCCGATGTTTCCTGAGCGCACCAAAAGTGCCAAGGTCAAAAAGAATATGCAATTATTGCATGATTTGGTAGGCATTGATGAGCAAAGCAATAAGCTGCTTTTCCAACAAGCTAAAGCATTAAGCCCTAAGAAGATAGTCGTTAAACGCCCGCGCTTGGGCGATTTTATTGATCATCAAAAACCAACCAGTCAAGTGATTGGTAAAAGTAGTCGATTTGATGTTTATGCCTATTAGATAGGCTAATATGATAACTATTTTGCCCCCTCTATTTACATTGATTCTAAGGAACCATTAGGCCGGTGCTCCGGGTAAATAAATATTTTTGGCATCAACGTTAATTTGCTGACAAATGTTTCCACTACAGTTTGAAAGAACAAGATTACCGCTTGAGTTTTTCTCTAAATGAAAGTCGGTATCATCTGTTTGATGTCCTTTATTCATCGTTAAACTCACGTCACACGCTTTATCAAA
>JAQCCA010000026.1 GCA_027621155.1 Pseudomonadota bacterium
GCATATCAATTGCTTAAAGTACCAGAGAGTATCATTCGCTTAAGTGTGGCACAGTATCTTATTACTGATTTAAAGCAGCAATGGGATCTGGATATCGTGCCAAAAATTGCACTGGTGAAAAGTAAATTCCCATTGGATTTAGACTCCAGTAGTAGTATCAGCTCAGATGCGTTAAATGACATGTTTGGACCTAAAGGCGTTGTTTATAATGAGATGTATTCATTACTTAAAGGCTTTATTCATTTAGATGCAATTAGTGGCATTTGGCAAGTAGACAAAAACTTGACTCAAGAGCAGCAAGAGACGCTTGTGAGCTATGTCGATTCATTTAATTATTTCTATCGTTTGCAAAGTGATTTATGGACAACAGATGGAAAGCCGCGAGCGGTGGATATGTTTGTAGCAGCGACACCTTTTAAACAGGTTTCCCTAGATGGTATTAGCAAAATGGTGTTGTCGTTTATGCAAATTGGCAGCAAGGATCGTGTATTGGGCTTAGATACCTATGATCAAAGCAACCATCCGGTTGTCTATGATTGGCAGTTGCAGCCAACCGTATCCATTGGTTGGTTAAGTAACAGCAATGTAACTTATCAAAAAACCTATCAAGGCGAGTGGGCAGTCTTTAAGATGTTAGCGGATGCTAATTGCAATAGTGACTGGTTATGTAGTTGGAAGATCAGTAGTGACAATAGCAAAGTAGCGCCATTTGTCGTGAGCTTTCAGTTAAAGTCAGACATTCTGAAACTGGTTAAGTATCAGCAAGACAATAATGCGGATAATATTCAAGCGTAGATAACTTGAGTATATGTAGGGGCGTATTGCATACGCCCACAGAAATATAAGCATATAAAAGCAGGTAGAGGCTTAAATCGCCACAAAGGAGTAAAACAATGGCAAAAATGATGAAATATATAACAATAGTGGCAGTGTTTTTAATGTTAAGCGGCTGCTCGTTAATTCCCTGGTATCATTCAACAACGATGACGGTGAAGGTTGACATGTCAAAAGATGTCAATGATAAACAGCCAATTACAATGTTGATTAGTCAACCGGCAGACCAAAAGAACTTTGTTACCGCAGATTACGCAACGATTAGCCAAAGCGCGCTAGATCAAGGCGTTACCCGCTATGTATTTATGCCAGATCAAGGGGCACAAAAGATCTCTTTAGATGTGAGTGATACGCCTGTTGCTATTTATTTTATCTTAAAGCATCAACCGGTATCTGGGTGGAAGTATTATATTGAGAAACCGCAAGGTGAAAGTGTGAGCTTCACCATTAATCAATTTAGCGTTAAAAAGGATTCATAAATGGCAAAGCACGCAATCGCAATGAACAGCGACGGGATTTCGGTTGCTGTGAAGGGGAAAGAAGAAAAAGAGGTTTGCAATATTCAATACAAAAGTGCGGGTGACGCAGTATTGCAAATTGGCAATGAATATAGCTTAAAAGCAGAAAAAACAATTGCATTTGTCGTTGGAGATATCACGGTCAAAGTCACTACGGATGAAGTGTTGATTCAAAAAAGTAGTACGAGCATTTCACTGAAAGACAAGGATATTAAGCTTGCAGTGGGTAGTAGTGTGATTGAAGTCAAAGACGGTGAAATTACGCTTAATGCGGATAAAGTCAGTATTACGGGCTCCAGTTCACTTAGTTTAAAATCAACAAGTAGTGCAAGCTTGCAAGGTGGTAGTGTTGCTGTTAAGGCTACTCAAGCGGCCTCTGTACAAGGTATGACAGTGGATATTAAAGGCACGACAAGTACAACGGTAAAAGGTTTAACCACCTCGGTGGGTTAAGGATTGGCTATGGCAAATGAATTGGCATATTTCCAAAAATTTATCGAAAGCTTATCGCTCTACAATGAAAGTGAAACACAAGGTTTAACACAAAAAAGTAGTGTTTTGCAGCGTAACTTAAGTGCATTGAAGCAGTATGCTAGCCCTGAGTATAAAGCCAGTGGTCTTGAGAATGTTAATCTCGATCAAACACAGAAATTAATTGCGGATTTGACCTCCAGATCAACTCAAGCACCAGATGCACCAAACATACAAAGTTTAAAAGCAGCAAATGATGCATTAACCGATGCAAGATCCACTGGTGATATGTCAAAAGTTGCTAAAATATCCGAAAGTTTAAGCTCGCAAGTAAGTAATTTTCAACAAAGTGAAAAGGAAGCACTATTAACACGGCAATCACAGCGAGTTAATGTTGACCAGCAAACCATGACACCAAGTAGTGAATATATCAATGCCTTGGGTGATCAATTGAAGAAAAGCCAAATACAAGCACCTGCAATAGGTGCTACTAATGTAGCAAACGATAGCAATCAAAAGACAAGCCTAGTGCAGATTCATAAAAATATTCTTGGCTTAAATTCAGAAAGTAGTGTTGAAGATATCAATAGCCAGACACAGGCGTATGCTCAGTATCAAGAGAATCTAGCAAAAGAGTTAAGTGATTTGAGTAATGGGAATAATGGAAATAAAGGCAAAGATGCAGTAAATGAGATTGCAAAAAAGCAAACCCTAGCTGATTTTATGGGGTATCCCAATGCCTCATTCGATGCTAAGACTGCAAATACAGCTGTTTTACCTACGACCGATCAATTAATGATGAAAAACACAGATTTTTTGCAGCAAACAGGACAAATAAAACTGCCTGAGCATGACGCTAAAATGGTTAAATCTATCGTCAGTTACCATGAAGAAGTTACCAAAGCACAAAACGTGCAGCTAGGGGATCCAAATACGGCATCAGCACACGTACAAGAGCTGGCAAATAATACGCAAGATCCACAAAAGCAACAAGCATTGAGTAAGCTTAATGGGCAAGTGCAAAGTTGGTCGGTGTTTGTGGTACCTGCTGGTTTACCACTTGTAGCTGAAAATGTCAGTAAAAAGGCGCGGATGTTAGGCGATGCGCAATCAACAGCATCCAAACAAAGTCAGTTAACAGAAAATCGCAAGATGGAGGTTGTTGCTGGTGAGGGTGTAGTCATGGTGTTAAATGATCATGGTGCAGCACATCTTATTGGTAGTGATCTACAGATTGCTAAGCAGGCACGTTTCGAGCAAACATTTGCAAGTATGCCATCGCAGCAAGTGACACGATTGCAAAGTGATTATTTAACAAGTGTTGCGAAAGTGACGCCAAGTTTACTCATTGCTCAATCACAGGTAAGCGCATCACCATTGTCAGAATTAACCAATGCGAATGCAGCGGTTGTGACAGAATTCTCGGGATTAAAATCAAGTGCGTTGGCATGGCAAGGGAATCCTAGTAGCGATGAGCTTTTAGCAAACTATCAAACACATTTACAAAGTACGACAGCGGCGTTAGATCAGTTTAAGCAGCAAGTTCCAAATGCTTTGGCATTCCAATCACAACTTGCTGCAAATGCTAATGCATTACATGACTCGCTTTGTCCATGTGTGCCTGATATGAGTTTCAATGCACAAGAAATGCTGCCAAAAATGACTGAGCTACAAAGCGTATTAGATCATTTGCCTAAATTACCGCAATTACCTCAAGGTGGAAGCTTTGATAGTAGCGCTATTGTTGGCCCCTATACGGCAAGTTTGAATGCAATGTTGGCTGAACAAGGTAATGAATCATTGGCATTGCAGGCGAGTATCAATGCGGAAATTATGAAGCTTCAAAATCTATCACAAAATCTACCTAAAACGCCGACGGCGAATATGCAAATGGCAAGTTGTTTGTGTGATGAGGTGTTGGATGCTTTTAGACAGTTAAAATCGCTTATTGCCAAAATCAGTTTGCCTAGTGTCAATACGCCAAGCTTGGCATCATTGCCTGATCTGGCAAGCTTTTTGCAAGGTATAGATCTTAATACAATATCATTGCCTGATGTTTTAAGTTTGCTTAAGCAAATTCAAATGGAACTTGATGCATTATGTCAAAGTTTAGCAAATGCGATGAGCTTTTCGATGCCTCCCTTGATGGGGGTGCCCAACTTACCTCCGTTGTCGATTGATTTATTATCTCCTTTACAAGACCTACAAAATTGCTTGTCAATGTTGCTAAATAAGGAGGTTCCATTACCTAGCGGTGTCTCTATGGCGAGTATAGCTAACCTTAATGACATTTTGGCTCCAGTGCTTAATTATCAGAATCAATTTATGGCATTGGATCAACAAAATTTTATCAATGCCATGGGGAACCAATCGTTACCTAACATGCAAGCCTTATTAAGTGGTGCGGCACCTAGTATGTCAACATCTGGTATCCCGAGTGTCAACGACCTAATTCCTGAAACACCCGCACTGTTGAATCAGCTACAAAGTTGTGAGAATTTAGCGCATATTGAAGATGAAATTAATGAGATTAATAATGCCTTAGCCCTAGCCGCAGGAGAGATTGGTTCACATGCGCAAAAGTCAAAAAACGCAGCCAAAGCGTTAGATGAAATGCAGGCAAAGACAATACAGATGCAAAATGTGATCGCAGTTCAGCAACGTAACATTCAAAGCGCGCAAGCAGCAAAACAGATCGTGGAGCAAGCTGAACTTGAGGTCGCTTTAGCAAACTTAAATAACTCGATGAGTAATACAGCCGTATTAAGTGGTCAAGCAGCAAGCGCGTTAAGTGCCAGTAGTGGCTCGCCACAAGCAACAATGGTCACTTGTACAAGCTCGCAAATGTTATGCACTTTTGGTTTGGGTCCTGGGATGTATAGCACGTTACGTGCAACCGTGCTGATTAATAACAAGCCGGCAGCTAATATCACCGATGCGGCACCTATGGTAAATATCTTGCCGATGCCAAATTGCACAGCAGTGACGAATCCGGTATGGAACCCATTAAAACCGATTTCGCCGTGCATTCCAGCAGGACAGTTTATTCCAACGAATATTATGACGATGGTACAAAGCTCTCCCATTAATACGATGAATAATAAAGCGATGTGTACGACGGCAGTTGGCGGGGTTATTAGCTTTATTAATCCATCACAAATGACAACAATGACAGGGTGAATGGTATGAATTTTTTCGATGAAAAAACGGCTTTTGTTAGCAAAAACTATGATTTATCTGATGACCATTATCAGGTGTTGACCCATTTGTTTGAGGCATTGGGTAAGGATGTTCAGAGTAACTTGGTGGCACAACTTAGAAGTGAGCGAGATTATCGTTTATCGCGCTATAATCAAAATCTGCTAATGCAGTTGCCTAAGCATATGCTTATTGCGGTTAAGTCAAAGATTAAAAAAGCCTGCTTAAGCCTTGAGCCAAAAGAGCGTTTTGATGTTTATGATATTCAAGCAAAAAAACAGTTTCATTATAGCAATTTAAGCGAAGTTAATTTGACGTGTTTTAAGGTTGATCATGTCGATTTAACAACGACCTCGACGCAGGTTTCATTACAGACTGATGCGCCAACAGAGCTTAATCACAATGTCTTTGATTTGTGGATCAATCCTTTGTTGTGGAAACAAGCCGAGTTTAAACTGTGTCAATTAAAAGAAATATTGCTTAAAGAAAATAAAATTAAAGTGCGTGTGATTTATGATGATGGTACGCAAAAGGAGGTTTTAGCGACGGTTTATAATAGTGATGCATATACCTTGGGTTTAAATGATAAAACGCGACTAGATTTATTGTCACCTGAGTTTTCTTTGAAATTAAGCATTGAACTGTCGCAAATTCCGGTGACTGAGACGACTGCCAAAGTCAAAGAAATAATGTTGATGTTTCCCGTAGGGATATATGATAGAGCGGACTTTTTTGAGCTTATTAGTCAGAAGGTTCGATTGTTTATTACTAATATTATTCCGCTATTTAATCTCTTTGAAGCCTATTCAACATCACAAAAAATTGATGAGCGTTATGATAAAATCCCTTTGCTTCACCCAGAGGATCCTGAGGCTCGCGCTTGCTATGTTCATCAAGTATGGGTTAATAACCAGCTGTATAAAGATTATTACAATCATACGGTCAGTGAATATGTTTTCCATAAGCATGTCGGTAAACTTAGCTATTCTCCTAAAGATATCAATGAGGCACTAGATATTGAGAAAAGGATTTTTGCCAAAGTAGAATGGACCCAAAAAGCCGAGCACGGCAGTTTGATCAAGGTCAGTACCAATAGTTTTACCACTCAAAGCGCGTACTTTGAGTTGATTGCTTTAAAGTCTGAGCTAAGACTAAATAGCTTTCGTCATATTGATCGTGTGGTGCAGGTTTTTAGAGCTTTTTCCGATCTGGATATTCGTAATAATGATGGATTTTTATTAGCATTAAAATTCCTTTATGGTGAGGAAAATGCAGAAAGATATCAGTTTTTTAAGTCGGTGATTAAAGCAGTTAATTATGATCATGTAAGCAATGTACTTGTGATTGAGGCAGCTTATCCACATTATTATGCTTATGTGCGATATGTGGCGAATGTCGTGACGCGATTTTTCTATATCAATTCCCCTCAGGTGGTCGAAGTTAAAGTGTTTGTAAAATAAAATAAGGATTTTTTATGCTAATGGGCGAATTAATTTATAGTCGTATGCTCTTTTGAGAGCACTGTATTAAATTGCTGCTTCAATGTGTTAACATCAACCACGCCTGCGATGCGCTTGATCTCATTATTTTGCTGATTGTGTAAAATAAGTGTTGGTAAACCTAATACGTTCGCCGTTTTAAGTAGCGCTGTGCTATTGGCGTTATAGTCTGAAACATCCACCTTAATAACCTTTATATTATTTTTCTTAAAGTAGTCTTGCATGGTAGACGATAGCAGGATAGTTTTAAGCTTTAAGCAGTTCTCACACCAATGTGCGAAGTAATCAATTAAAACATATTGATGCGTTTTTAATGCTAAAGTGACTTGTTGCTTGAGCTCTTGGCTATTAAAGACCGTAGTAAAGTCATTTTGTGTAGAGGTCGTACTTGGCTTGTTTGTGGTGTGCAGAGTGTGATTAGCAACTATGGTTAATAGCGCCAAAAACAGGATAATGACCGCAATAAAATGTTTGGTTTTTTGTTGAATAGATGCGGATATGACAGATGCGTAAACAAGATAGAGTAAATAAGCGCTAATCAATAGAGTATATAGACTAAAAATAATAGTCTCTAATAGCGTAATGCGGCTTAGGAGGAAAATTGCCATTGCCAACATAGCAAAGCCAAAGATGACTTTGATTTCCTGCATCCATGCGCCTGATTTCGGGACAAAGCGCTTAAGCCCAAGCGCGATAAGCATCAAAGGCACACCCATGCCAAAGCCCAATGCAAAAAGTGCGACACCTCCGTAGAGAATGTCGCCTGTTTGCACAATGGTCGTTAATACGCCAATTAAAGGGGCTGATGTACAAGGTGATAATACCAAGCTTGCAATTGCACCCATGAGAAAGCTTGCGAATATGCCGCCGGTTTTAATATTGTGTTGTGATTGCCCAAGGCGTGCGCTGAGCGCTTGAGGTAGTTGAATTTGAAAAACACCAAACATTGATAGCGCTAATATAGCAAATAATGCGGCAAGTAGAATGATAACCCAGCTTTGCTGAAAGAAAATCTGGAAAGATAGTCCAATGCTGCTAATAATGATACCCAAAATGGCATACATCACGGACATTCCAAGCACATAAGAAAGTGCTAACAAAAAGCTGTAAAACTTACTGTGATTTTTGCCGACAACAATGGCGCTGATAATTGGCAGCATCGGTAAAACGCAAGGTGTGAAGGCAAGTAATAAGCCAACGCCAAGAAGTGCTAAAATACCCAACCAGTTAAAGTCATTTTGTTCATAGGGTAATACGTTTGGATCAATCGTAATCTCTTTGACTTGGGGCAAATGGCATAAATTAGTGTCACAACTTTGATATTTAACCTCGAGCTTACTGTTAGGTATTATTTCACCTGATAGCGGGATACGCAGTAATACTTGATGGGTATACACAGGCTCATTTTTAAACACAGGATGTGTGCTTGCGGGAGGAAAGTTAATCTCACCAAGCTTTGCTTGATCAGCATGTTGTAGCTGGATGCTGATCTTATTTTTATAAAGATATTGTCCCTTGGGAATACGCCAGCATAAGGTGATTTCACCTTTGTTTTGAGTCTCTATCACATTTAGCTTGTTAAAGGATTGCTCAGGTGAGCTAAAGAGATCAATATTGCTGAAATTACTACCCGCCAAGAAATTATTAGCATTAGCAAAACCAAATAGGCTAAACACTAACAAGAATAACAAACAGTTTAGCTGTCGTAGAAACACAAAAAGACTCATTGAAAGGTATATACTAGTAAATGGCATGGTAGCACGATGCTGCTGGAAATGAAGTGCTGAAGTGGCGCTTTAGAGATTATTTTTATTCTCAAATTCAGCGATAAACTTCTCGGCAGCGGCAATACGCTCTTTGCAAACAAGGTAGCTTTTGGATGCTTTTTCCAACATGGGGGCGAGTTCATCGATCATGTTGGGATTGTTTTGCCCTTGCTGAAGTTGGTAGTTAATCTCTTCTAAAATGGCATAATTTTCGGCATAAGTTTTGGTTTTATTTGTCATTTGTAATCTCTGCAGCTATTTGACCATCATGGTAATGAATGGTGAGTTTATCACAGCTTTTGGCCCTTTGGGCAGAGGTAATATACTTCCCGTTAGAACTCGTTAGGCTAAAGCCACGCTTAAGCGTTGGTTCGATTGAAGCGCTTAAAATTAACTTATATTGCCCTTGAATCGTGTTATTGGCGTATTCTAGGATGGCTTTGGCTTGCGTCAATGTGCTTGCATGCCAGTGGGTAATTTGAAATGTGTGCTGTTGTAGCATTGCCTTTGCTAACGTGTATACATGTGTTGCAATATATTCGATATTGCTTTGTGCAATACGAGTATAGCGATGTGTTAATTGCATTAATTCATGGTAGTGGCGCTCATGCAATTGTTTTTGATAACTTAATGCTTCTTTTGAGAAGCTTATAATTAATTGGAAATAGTGCGTATAAATTGTTTTATGATGATTCAGCGTTGTTTTTATAAGCTGTTGTGCTGACCTGTGTTTAGACTCAATGTCTTTATGATGGTGTTGCAGTAAATGACGTGCTTGGCTAATGGTGAAGTCAAAATGCTTTTGTGCATTTTGTGCCTTGGTAATAATATTTTCTTTAATAAATTGAATGACCTTGGATGGGGTATCAAAACTTTTATTGGCAAGCTGATCCAGTATCGTTTGATCGCGCTTATGCCCAATGCCGGTAAAAACAGCAATCGGCATATGGCAAATTGCATTGGCTGGTTCAAAGTAATTAAAACCATCAAGATCAGACTCAGCACCTCCGCCACGTATAATGACAATGCAATCATAGTTTTTTTGCTGCGCTTTAATGGCTTTGTAAATCGCACGCAATTGTGTGGTAATCTCAGTTGCACAGGTTTTACCTTGCATGCTGGCATGATAGACATCAAATTGGCATAGGTGATGTTTTTGTAAGAGTTCCGCTTCAGTGAAAAAATCCTGAAGCCCTGCGGCATGCTTGCTTGATACTACGGCAACGTGTGTGAAATCATTAGGTGTCTTAAGATTAAGATTTTTATGGTGCAAGCCCTCTTGCTCCAATCGAGTCCAAATAGCTTGCTTACGCGCCTGACGATCACCTAAGGTGAAGCTTGGATCAATATCAAGAATATTCAGACTTAAGCCAAAGGTTTGATGAAAGCTCGGCTCGATTAAAAGCAATACTTTTAGTCCTGACTTTAACGATTCACCTGTACTGCGTTGGAATTTAGCATTAATCTTAATCGCCATGCTTGCCCACATATTGATGCGTACTTTGGCAATCATTTGTTGGGTGTTATCGTCAAACTCAACGAGCTCACCATAAAAATGTCCTGCATTTTTTTGCCATTGCGAGATCTCACCACGCACCCAATAACCATGATTGCCATTAAAGCGCTCATCGATAGTTTGTTTAACCTGAGTTAAAAAGTCACTTAGGCTCAGAGGCTCTTTTATCGTTGTCAGTGCAGTTAAGCTCATATGTAATCTGAATTTATTGCAAGTCTAAAATATCGCTAATTTTTAGTTTTAGCGTTTTGGCAATCACCGATAAAGGCACGCCGGCACTTAGCATTTCTTCCGCCTCAAGCTTAAGCTCGGTATGACGCAAGTTACTTTCAAAAGAAGATGAATGTTTCATAAACCCTCCTGGTTTGGTTTTTATTTACTGAGATTATGCATTATACGCTTTGATAAAGACGCTGCTTTAGCGCTTGGCGGCGTTGTTCATAATGTTTCTGTTCGTATTTACTTAGCTGCAAAGTATAACTGATTTGACCGTTAAATTTCAGCATGATTTTCTCCTTCTCTTTTTTATTGCAAAAATGACCTATCCAAGCGCATTCCCAAGTAAACACCCTGAATGCTCACGCGATGCGCAGGATAGATCATCGGGGGGAGGTCTTCATTGTGGGGGATAAGTGTTACAGTTTTATTATCCTGCATTTTAAATTCTTTTAATGTTGCTTCCTTTTCATCGATTAATGCCACGACAATTTGACCGTTGCGGGCAATATGCTGTTTTTGAATCAGCACTAGATCACCGTCTAAGATGCCACTGTCTTGCATTGAGTTGCCCGATATTTTTAATAAATAGCGATCAGGCATATTCAAAAGCTCAGATAAATCAATGGTTTCTATCACCTCATAGGCTTCTAATGGGAAACCTGCGGCAATCGTACCAACCAATGGTAAATGAAGCAGGTTGTGCTGTTCATTATCTGCTTGATCAATGATTTCAATATGCTTGCGCTTACCTTTGGGGATGTGGATATAACCCTTTTCTTTGAGCGCTTTAATATAGTAAGAAATTGTGGCTTTTGATTTGAGATTTAAAGCATCTGCAATATCACTAAAGGTAGGTGAGTAGCGATTTTCAGCCTGAAAACTCTGGATAATGTTTAAAACTTGTTGTTCTTTGTTATTTAACATGAACCTATCTCATTGCCGTTGATCTACCGCTTATTATGTTCTAAAAAAGTTTAAAATCAAGCGCAAAATGTAAATAAGTTCAAATTAAGTTTAATGTTGAGAGTTGACAAGCACTTCTTCACCAAGGTTGCCATTATGTGGCATAGGCTTATTCGTTGAGTTTAAAGGGCGCAGGACACGGATTGCTTTGGCACCTGCGGCGCGGGCATCGGTAATATCACCATCAGAGTCGCCATAATAAAGCGTGATTTTATGCTCTTTAATATATGGCGTTTTCGCGCCATGCTTAGGACCGCTAAAGATAACTGGATTCATTTTATCTTTAGGAATATCAAAATCATGTTGCAGAATGTTGGTTAATTTTTCGGTTTTTGTTTGTGGTCTTCCCGTAATAAAGTAAATATGATCTCCTCGTTTAAGATGCATTTGAATAAGTGCATATCCTGATTGCTTGGGAATGGAGAAATAATCCCAGTCATTATTCATTTTCTGCCAAAATTTGGGGTTCTTGAGAAACTCATTGCTCTTTGGCGAGAACTCCTGCTTACCACGAAAGAAACCAGGACTTGAAAAGAGCAGAGTATCATCGACATCAAAACCGACATCAATGGGTTTGGTATTGGCTAAACTCTGTTTAATTTGCTCAACAGACACCCAGTGTATTGGCATGCGTTGACTGAGCTCACTCATTGTAATCCCTGGATTTAATGAGCTATGCGTGTTGGCAAATGTTGCTTGCGCGAATGACGCAAAGACAACGCAAGATGTAATTAATGTGATTTTTTTAAGCATGTTTAAGCTCCCTCATTGCAATGTGTGGAAATATCATTGCCGCAAAATACACAAAAAAAATGAAATTGTCATGTAGGTTATGTCATCAGGCACAACTATGTTATGATGCCGATGCGTTTAATTTGACGGATAACTAGATGTATCGACCGTTACCCTTGTTTATTGGTTTGCGTTATTTGCGCGCAAAAAAGAAAAACCAATTTATTTCGATTATTTCAGCGATTTCATTTATTGGAATTGCGTTGGGTGTTGCTGTATTGATTACAGTGATGTCAGTGATGAATGGCTTTGATGAACAAATCAAAGATCGTATTTTGATGATGGTGGCGCCAGTTAAGGTCTACCAAGCAGGTGGTAAGCTATATAACTGGGAGAATCTAGCACAAACATTGGAGCAAAAAGATAAGCGTATTTCAGGTGCGGCTCCTATTATCGAAGGGCAGGGCATGTTATCCGCTAATGCCACCAATGCTTTTGCTGCGATTCAAGGAATTGATCCAAAGTATGAGGGATCAGTGGTTCCTATTGCTGAGCATATGCAAAAAGGGATTTTATCATCATTGCAATCGGGTAAGTTTAATATCATTCTGGGTAAGTATTTAGCAGATTCATTAGGCGTCAAAGTTGGGGATAAAATTACCCTTATTGTGCCACAAGCGAATCTGACACCTGCTGGCATGATTCCGCGCTTGAAGCAGTTTAAAGTCTCGGGCATTTTTAGTGTTAGTTATCAATATGATAGTTATTATGCATTGGTTAATATCAATGATGCTGCAAAGTTATTTCAAATGGGCAATTCGGTCAGTGCTTTGCAGCTTGGTGTCAAAGATATTTATCAAGCACCTTTCTTAAAGGAGACGTTAAATACGCAAATATTGCCAGATTTTTGTATGGCGCGCGATTGGACGGATGAAAATAAGAGCTTCTTTCAAGCATTGCAAATGGAAAAAACGATGATGTTCTTTATCTTGATGCTGATTATTGCTGTGGCAATTTTTAATTTATTATCCTCTCTTGTGATGGTTGTTACTGATAAACGTTCAGATATTGCGATTATGCGTACCTTAGGGATGTCATCGCGGCAAATTATTATGACCTTTATTATTCAAGGATTAGCCATTGGCGTAATTGGTACGATTATTGGAATCCTCTTAGGTATCGTATTATCTGTTAATGCAACGGAGATCGTTAATTGGATTCAGGTTGTATTTCATGTGCAATTCTTAAGTCCAAGTGTGTATCAAATTGATTTTATTCCATCAAAATTAGTAATGAGCGACTTAGTGCATGTAGCTATTGCTTCACTTATTTTAAGTTTCTTAGCGACACTTTATCCAGCGTGGAGTGCTTCAAGAGTTCAACCAGCGGAGGCATTGCGTTATGAGTGATATTCAATTGAATCAATATGCTATCTTTTGTGAGGGTGTTGATAAAGTTTATAAAGAAGGCAAGCTTGAAACCGGTGTCTTGCATGACATCGATTTGCATGTTGAATATGGACAAAAGGTTGCAATTTTAGGGCAGTCTGGCTCTGGCAAAACCACGCTATTGAATATGCTTGCGGGTCTTGATTCGCCAACCAAAGGCCTAGTTTATCTTGCGGGAAAGCGCATGGACGCATTGTCAGCCAATAAACGTGCTTTATTAAGAAACAGGCATTTAGGTTTTATTTATCAGTTCCATCATTTATTACCTGAGTTTAGTGCGCAAGATAATGTGATGTTGCCATTGATGATGCGTAAAGATATCTCTAAAGCAGAAGCGCAAAGAGATGCTGTGCAAATGCTTGAATCGGTAGGACTCGCGCATCGCATTAAACACAAGCCAAGTACATTATCAGGTGGAGAGCGCCAACGTGTTGCTATTGCGCGCGCCTTAGTGACTAAACCTAGTTGTATTTTGGCTGATGAGCCAACTGGTAATCTTGATGCTGAGAACTCCAAGAAAGTATTGCAACTAATGCATCAATTGAGCAATGAGTTTAAAACTGCATTTGTTGTTGTAACACATGATGAGCGCTTTGCTAGCGAAATGGATAAGGTATATCGGCTTACGGATGGGCGTATAGAGTAGTTGACTTGAATATTAATACTTAACTTCACAGTCTTTCCCATACCTCAAAATCAAAATCACATTCATTATTGTGATCTTTTTGATAATTGCGCTGGCCAATGCGTTTGAACTCTTCTTCTTGCCACTGTGGGAAAAAAGCATCAGCTTCTTTTAATGCATGCACTTTGGTAATGTATAAACGATCGACAAAGGGTAAAAAAACGTTATAGATCTCAGCGCCACCGATGATAAAAATCTCATAATGTGGTTTGTCTTTCGTTAGATTAAGGATATGCTCAACATCGTGAACGATGGCGCACTTGTCTTGTGTGTAATCTTTTTGGCGTGTAAGGATGATATTCTTGCGATTAGGCAGTGCGCGTCCAATCGAGTCAAAGGTCTTGCGACCCATGACGATATAATTGTTTTCAGTTAGTTTTTTAAAATTTTTCAAATCATCAGACAGTTTCCAAGGTAAGCTGTTTTTAATGCCAATGCCTTGTTTTTGATCATATGCAACGATAATTGATAACATAGTGGGTTTTTCTCCTTAGTCATTAAAAATGAGTGGAAGGCATTGTAGCGCAAAAAACAGCAAGATTGGGCATGAAATTGTATTTAATGCAAACAACTAAAGCCTTTATTTGTCTAGTTTGTAGCCTTTTTGGCGGATGCAATAAATTATTCAAAAAAGTTCTTGACCGAGTTGGGTAAATCCGCTTTAATATGCGGCATTGGCCAGATAGCTCAGTCGGTAGAGCAGAGGACTGAAAATCCTCGTGTCGGCAGTTCGATTCTGCCTCTGGCCACCATGATAGAATATTCGGAGCATAGCGCAGTTTGGTAGCGCATCTGGTTTGGGACCAGAGGGTCGGGGGTTCGAATCCCTCTGCTCCGACCATTTTTTACCGTCAATGGCGGAAGAGAAAATGCGCCCGTAGCTCATCTGGATAGAGCATCGGCCTTCTAAGCCGAGGGTAGCAGGTTCGAATCCTGCCGGGCGTACCATTAAAAAGAGTTTATGGTGGGCGTAGCTCAGTTGGTAGAGCCCCGGATTGTGATTCCGGTTGTCGTGGGTTCAAGTCCCATCGTTCACCCCAGTCTTTGCGGACGTGGCGAAATTGGTAGACGCACTGGATTTAGGTTCCAGCGGGAAACCGTGGGAGTTCGAGTCTCCCCGTCCGCACCACATAATCATATTATAACGCCTCAAATCATCTCATTATCATCTTTAAGCCTTTGTTTTATAAGGCTTTACGTGTTCATAACAACGTTTTATAGTATCTCATAAGGACTTGCATTTAAGTGTCCCCTGTACAGAATGACACCTTAGACAGTGCCCTTTAATGAATCGATTTACTGCTATTTACGATAAAAGCATCAGCGCTTAAATTAAAGCGCTTACTTAGTTTGGCAACTTGCTCTAGGGTGAGCTGGCGATGTCCATTTAAAAATTTTGAAACATTTCCTTGATTGCCAAAGATGTCTACAAGGTCTTTTTGCTTAAGGTTATACTCTGCCATAAGAAATTGAACCAATCTGTTGGGAGTGGTTAACTCTGAAAGCTTGGGCAAATGCATGTTTTCATAATCAGCAATATGCTGTTCTATTATCTCCAAAATCGGTAAATATTCGTGCTGAGTGTTGTCGCCTATAAGGTCAGCTAGCTCTAGGGATAAATTTATTAGCTGATTTAGTTCGACATCATTTGTTGGTAGCTTAAACCATGGAGCAACCACACTTAGTGCTTGCTGTGTTTTTTTTGTTTCTAACATCGCTATATGCCTCCATTTAATAATTTCATTTGGTTTGCATGCTTACTATATTCTGCATGAGTCCAAATTGCTCTGGTGTATGCTTTTTGCCTGTTGTAATGGATGGTAGTAATTAATCTATAGGCATTACCACCAATATTAAAAACTGTATACTTACCCACTGAATCAACGCTATTAGCAAATGACTCTCTTAGCTCATGTAGGCTCTTAGCAGTAGATAATTTTATCTTGTACGCCCATTCAAGCAGAGGTTCTGTTGCTTGAGTATTGTGCTCACAGTATGCGATAAGCATTGCTCTACTGATTAGGTGCATGTTTTAAATATTGGTTAGTAGGTTCTTGCATAAGAATATGTCATCATGACATATAAATCAAGTGTATTATTTTAAAGGTACTTTTAAGCAGTTCAATAAGAATATGCTTGATCTAGTATTAATCAGCATGAATATACAATTTGTTACAAATTTTGTAACTGCCCAGCAGCTTGTTAATTGAACTGTGGGATTTTGCCATTAAAGACACCTGCAATGGT